>JBBRJW010000071.1:0-8319 GCA_038218705.1 Chthonomonadales bacterium
ATCCAGGATCTTGCGGACCACGCGACCTTCGAGGAAGTGATCTACCTGCTGTGGAACGGCGACCTGCCGAACAAGAAACAGCTCTCCGAGTTCCACGCTCAGCTTGCGGAAAACTATGCACTCCCCGATGGCGTTCTCGCCCTGATGCGCGATTTCCCCAAAAGTGCAAACTCAATGGACGCGCTTCGCACAGCGATCTCCGCTCTCGGCATGTACGATTCAGACCGCTACGATAGCTCGGAGACCGCAAACCATCGGAAGTCAATTCGCATTCAGGCGGCGATCCCGACCATTGTGGCCGCGAATGAGCGAATTATCCAGGGCCTCGATCCGATCGCGCCGCGAGCCGATCTCGGGCTTGCTGCCAACTTCTTCTACATGCTCCATGGCAAAGAGGCCGAGCCGCTCTATGTTCGGACCCTCGAAATCGACCTGATCCTCCACGCCGACCACGAGCTGAACGCATCCACATTCGCCACACGCGTTACCGTTGCAACCCAGGCAGATGTCTACAGCGGCATTGTCTCCGGTATCGGAGCTCTCTCCGGTCCCCGCCATGGCGCGGCAGCCGAGGAGACGATGGAGATGCTGATGAAGATCGGGAGCATCGACCGCGTGGATGGTTTCATCCGCCCGATGCTTACCGGCGAAAAGCGTACCCCGGTGCCCGGGTTCGGCCACGCAGTCTATCGCGCGCCAGACCCGCGGGCCCTTCGGCTGCGGGAGATGAGCCGCAAGCTCGGCGAGCTTCACCACGATACGAAGTGGTACGACATGACTCGCGCCATTGAGAAGGTCGTTGACGAGCTGAGCAACACGCCAGAGAGGCTTGCAGCGGGCAAGCAGGGCATCTACGCGAACGTGGACTGCTTCTCAGCCTCATGCTACAGCCAGATGAGTCTTCCGATCCGCCTCTTCACGCCGATCTTCGCCATGAGCCGCACGGCCGGATGGTGCGCTCATATGATCGAGCAGTATAAGCCAGGCCAGCGAATCATCCGCCCACGGGCGGAGTACGTTGGGCCGGTGAACCTGCCCTGGAAAGAGCTGAAGGACCGGTAGGCCACGTTCTGATCGTCGATGGGACACCGACGAAGGGGCCCTCCACTCTCTCTGAGAGCGGAGGGCCCCTTCACTGCATACCAGCCGGGTGTCAGGCCCCCGGTAGGCAGAGCGAACCGATCCGCCGTGTGGGCTGTTGGCCGCTCCCCCATCGCCCTGGTGCCGCGCTAGCCCTCCGTGGCGGGAGCAGGCGCGCCATGTGCACCACGGACAGATGCGCCACTCGGGAGCGGCTTGAGCTTGAGGGAGAGCATAAAGGCGACCGACATTACCACTGCTGAGAGGAAGAATGGGATACCCGATGGGAAGGCGTTGCCGGGCAGCTTCACGCTCACCAGGGTGTTGTTGATGGGCGGGGCGATGATCCGCGCAAGACTGCCGAGTCCCTGCTGCGCGCCGCTGATCGCGCCGCGCTCTTTGGGGCCAGCCGCGTGCGTGATGAGCGCGCTGAGCGATGGATTCATCACGCCATTGCCGAGCGCGATCAGGGCCGAGAGCAGCTCGATCTGGAGCAGGGTCGGCGCGATGGCGATCAGCAGCAGTGAGACGGTCAGCGTACCCGCCCCGAACATCACCAGCCTGTGCTCCCCTATCCTGCGGGCCAGCCCGCCCATCACCGCGCCCTGTGTAAGAAGGACGGTGATGCCAACGATCGCGAAGATGGTCCCGGTGGCCGCCGTGGCCGCCTTCTCGACCAGATCCCGCTGGGTTTCCGGCGGGAGCTGCGCAAACGTCTGCCCTGTTCGATGCAGCGCAGCCCAGTGCTCGGCGGCGCGCTCGTGGATAAGGCGGTCGAACCGGAGCAGAATGAGCCAGGAGAAGGTGGACTCAACCGCCGCGAACGCGAAGGTGGCGAAGCCGAAAACGGTGAGCTGCTTGCCCACGACAGGGTCAGCCAGGGCACGATTGATGGTCGGAAACACGTCGAGGATGCCGCGCTGCTCCATCTCACTGTTTCGTTCGTGGTGCGTTTCCGGGAGCATGAAGAACGCCCAGATGAAATTCCCGAGGCACATCAGCGCCGCGAAATAGGCCGGCATTGCGATGGGGCTGATCCCGAGCACAGGATGCTGGCTGAGCTGAGCGCCGACCACAGGGCCGAACGCGAATCCGAGGCCGAACGCTGCGCCGATAATCGCCATGCCCCCGGCCCGCTTATCCGGAGGCGTCACATCGGCGATATATGCCTGTGCGGTGGGCAGGCTGGCTGCGCTCAGGATGCCTGCCGCAACCCTCGCCGTAAATAGTACGATCAGGGATCTCGCCATTCCGAAGGCAGTGAATGAAATGGCCGACCCGATGAGGCTGAGCAGGATCATAGGGCGCCGGCCGACACGGTCCGACATCCGTCCCCAGATTGGCGAGAAGATGAACTGCATGAGCGAGAAGGAGGCCATGAGCGCTCCGCACACCCAGGGCGCGCCCCCGAAGTGCTTGATGTAGATGGGGAGGAACGGCAGCACGAGCCCGAATCCGAGCAGATCGATGAAGATGGTTATGAAGAGTATTATAAGCGCGGAGCGTTTCATAAGCTGCTTTCTAGGGTAGGAAATGTTGGATGCCAGGGAACTGTGAAGTATGGCACGGGGGCAGGATGGGAGTCAACGCAATTGCTGCATGCCGGTGCCGGGGGTAGGCATAGACGAAGCGGGAGGCAGGCCGCATTGCGAGAAAAGGGGCGTAGGTGGTAGGGCACGGCGATTGCGCGTCCGGACGCTTTCGCGAAACTGCACGGGCGTGGCCCGTGTGCTATCCGCTGCGGTCGGTTTCCACCTGCAGCCGGATAGCGCGGAGGATCGCGGCCACCCGATCGCATTCTGGAGCGGAGCCGCGATACGCGATGGCGCGGCCCGACCGATGGGCCTCGAACATGATCTCGATGCAGCGCCGCGTCGGGTAGCCGGTGGCCTTCTGGATCTGATGCGCCACCTCGTCCATCGCATGGTAATCATCGTTGTAGAGGATCACGACATAGGGCGAATCGAGCTCGCCCCCGCCACGCTCATCGGGCAGCCCACTTCCGTCTTCCCGGCGGACGGGGTCCAGGATCTCTGGCAGTGCAGTCATTGTTACCATATTCCTCCGTCGGCGGGCAGTCAGCTCAGATCGCGGTTTCATCACATCGATTATATCCCACCTGTCAATAAGTGTCAAGGAGGGTGCAGCCGGTGTTGATCATTCAGCGAATCGGACGGCCGGGCAATGAAACTTTTGCCTCACTTCCCCGTCCATAGGTTCAGGGGAGGTCCTGCCAAAGCATGGGCCTCTCAACAGCCTTCCCGATTGTCACGGTTGTTACGGCCCGAATAGGTCCGGCGCTTCAGTGTCCGGCCGTCCGCCAGGCAGTACGCAACCCCACCAGTATCCGAGGTATTGCAGACACTCGATCGGGCTTTTCAATTCGCCACAAATGCCAGAGGAGCGCTTTCATGACGTCCCAGTTTGCCGTTCGTCCCGTACGTACCGGCTTTACCCTGATCGAGCTGCTGGTGGTGATCGCGATCATCTCCATTCTCGCCTCGATCCTCTTCCCGACATTCTCCAAGGCGCGTGAGAAGGCCCGGGCCATCTCGTGTATGTCGAATGAGAAGCAGCTCGGGCTCGCGTTTTTTCAGTATGTTCAGGACTACGACGAGTCGATGCCGAACTGCACGGACAGTGGACCGGGCGCAGGTAAGCTCGGCGGCTGGAACTATTTCGCCTCATTTCCGGCGAACACTGCTCCCGCCGGTCAGGGCTTCGATGTCTCGCTGGGCGGAATATACCCGTATGTTAAGAACCGGCAGGTCTACGTCTGCCCGGACGATTCCGAGGGCCGCCTTTCCGGTAACTCCTACGCTGCGAACTCGTGCATGTTCGGCCCGATGGCAGGAATCGAGCCCGGCAAGAGCCTGGCGGCTTTCGACAATGTCTCCAGCTATATGATGCTTTGTGAGGAGGCATCGTACGATCCCGGTCGAAACGGAACCGATGATGGCTACATGCTGTATCCCTCCAATGTGTTTTCTCAGCGACATACGGGCGGCGAGAACCTCACGTTTATCGACGGCCACGCCAAGTGGTACCGGGCCGAGGTGATCATCTCAAACAACTTCCAGACAGGCGGGGTGGGCGGGCCCTGTCCTTAACGCCAACGCGCCGTCCACGCGATGGTACCGGCATCGCGATCTGGTCCAGCCTGGAAGCGCGCGCTCGCATTTACATACTGCTTGCGATCGCGGCTTATTGGCGATATAATGCACTATGTGGGCCCCGAAGCTCCCTGTGATTCACGCGCTCCCGAGGGAGCGTACCATTGATTGTCCGCTCGTGGTCTCGGGACCCATTGCGCTGCTGCTGAGTCGAGACCTCATCTCCGAGATTGGATCGCGTGGGGTGCACGCTGCTATCGCTGCACCAGAGGAGCGCTAAAATGAGGTCGTCCCAGCTTGCCGTTCGCCCCGTACGCACCGGCTTTACCCTGATCGAGCTGCTGGTGGTGATCGCGATCATCTCCATTCTCGCCTCGATCCTCTTTCCGACATTCTCCAAGGCGCGTGAGAAGGCCCGGGCCATCTCGTGTATGTCGAATGAGAAGCAGCTCGGGCTCGCGTTTTTTCAGTATGTTCAGGACTACGACGAGTCGATGCCGAATGCCACCGATGGTACTCCAGGGGCCAATCGGCTGGGTGGGTGGAACTTCTTTATCTCGTTTCCTGCAAACACTGAGGCCGCTGGCCAGGGATACGATGTGAGCCAGGGCGGGGTCTATCCGTATGTTAAGAACCGACAGGTGTACGTATGCCCGGACGATAGCCAGGGCCGCACCGCGGGCGACTCATACTCCGCGAATTCGTGCCTCTTTGGCGCGCAGGCCGCAGGGTTCGAGGCTGGCAAGAGCCTGGCTGCGTTCGACAATGTCTCCAGCTATATGATGATCTGTGAAGAGGCGTCTGCCGATCCAATCCGGGACGGAACCGACGATGGGTACATGCTCTATCCCTCCAACGTATTCAGCCAGAGGCATACCGGGGGCGAGAACCTCACCTTTATCGATGGCCACGCCAAGTGGTATCGGGCAGAAGTGATCATCTCGAACAACTTCCAGACAGGCGGGGTGGGCGGCCCCTGCCCCTAAACAGTGGAGGTCAATGGACCTTCCGTGCGGAATTGCAGGGTTCAACTGGGTGGCTGGCCGAGTGTCGGCGGCAAATAGGAGGCGGGCGGAGAGGCCGATGGCGCTCTCCCCTCGCCTCCATCGTTTCCTGATCAAATCGAGGAGGGCCTTGCATGATGGAGAAGAGCGCCGAAGAGCAGACGTTCCGCCCGCAGTATGCCGGGCCAGACACAATGGATCGCCGAACCTTCTTCTGCACCGTCGGGGTGGGGGTCGCGGGGATTGCGATTGCCGGGGCGGCGCTGAGTGGAGGCGCTGCGATTGCGGCTCCCGCAGCCAGCGCAGCGAAGCCTGAGAGCCTTGTGAAGACACTCTACGATACGCTGACGCCAGCCCAGCGCGAGTCGATCTGCATGGGTTGGAGTGATCCGCTCCGAAGCAAGGTGCAGGCGAACTGGGCGATCGTCAAGCCATCCGTGGCCCAGATGACCGCTGATCAACAGGAGTTGGTGCGCGGGATCCTTAAGGGGGTCACGACCGAGGAGTGGTATCCGAAGATTCTCGCACAGATGCAGAACGACTCGGGCGGTCTCGGTGCGTACCACGTTGCGCTCTTTGGTCATCCTGGCCAGGAGAAGTTCGAGTGGGTGTTGACGGGACGCCATGTGACGCTCCGCGTAGACGGACACTCGAACGCGAATGCGGCGTTCGGTGGGCCGATCTTCTACGGACATGCCCCAAAGGATACCGAGGATCCGGGCCATCCGGGCAACATCTACTGGCAGCAGGGACAGAAGGCCAATGCGGTTCTGGCCGCGCTCGACCCGAAGCAGCGGGCCCTCGCGCTGCTGGACAAGGCTCCGAGCGAGGACGAGATCAAGCTGCGGGGCGCATCCGGTGAGTTTCCGGGCGTGGCGGTCGGCGAACTGACCCGTGACCAGAAGGCGCTGGTCGCGGCGACCATGAAGAGCCTGCTCTCGCCCTATCGTCCATCCGATGCAGACGATGTGATGAAGGATATCGCGGCAAATGGCGGCCTCGACAAGATCCACCTTTCGTTCTACAAGCAGGATGCGCTCGGGCAGCCGGGGGTGTGGGATATCTGGCGGCTCGAAGGCCCGGCGCTCGTCTGGCATTTCCGCGGCGCTCCACACGTTCATACATGGGTGAACATCGCGAAGGATCCGAAGACGGCGGACGGCCACATCTAGCGCACATTGCGCCGGCCGCCTGGCGTCCATCGGCGCTGCTTACAGCAGCTCGAGGAAGCGCCCGTACGCGGCCTGCCAGGCGTCCTGATCCTGGGGCTCATATGTCTCCAGGTCGAAGGAGCGGCGGACGATTGCGCGCGCTTCCGCAAGCGACCCGATCAATCCAACTCCGCGCGCCTGCATCAGCACGTTGCCGATAGCAGTCGCTTCCACCGGGCCGGCGATCACTCGCCGGCCCGTTGCATTCGCGGCAAACTGGGAGAGAAGTCGGTTCTGGGTTCCTCCGCCCACGATGTGAAGTGTGTCGATGCGGCGTCCCCTGAACTGCTCAAGCTTCTCAAGCGCCCATCGGTATCGCAGGGCGAGCCCTTCCAGGCAGGCTCTCACCACTGCGCCCTGATCCATCGGCGGAGTCTGTCCGGTTCGGGTGGCGAAGGCGCGGATGGCTGCCACCATGTCTGTAGGGGCGAGGAATGTGGGATCGTCCGGGTTGAGAATGAGACCGAAGGGCGCGGCCGTCGCGGCTTTCGCGGTGAGCTCCGCATAAGAGTGCTGCTCGCCCTGGCGCGCCCAGGATCGCCGGCACTCCTGCACCAGCCAGAGCCCCATGATGTTCTTGAGGAGCCGGATGGTGCCGTCCGCGCCGCCCTCATTGGTAAAGTTCGCCGCAGCGGTACCGGCGTCGATGCGGGGTTCCGTGAGCTCCACGCCGAGGAGCGACCAGGTTCCGCTGCTCAAGTACGCGTAGTCTTCCCCTTCAGCGGGCGCTGCCACTACCGCCGAAGCGGTGTCGTGCTCGGGGGGAGAGATAACGGGGACGGCTCCGCACCCGGACTCGGCCGCGATGTCGGCGCGCAGGGGCCCGAGTACCGTGCCGGGCATAACAATGTCCGTCAGGATGTCGGTCGGGAGACCGAACGCCTCCATCAGTGAGCGATCCCAGGTCCGAGCTCCGGCGTCGAGCATCTGCGAGGTAGACGCAATGCTGTACTCGGTCGCCTTGATTCCGGTGAACCAGAATCCGAGCAGGTCCGGCATCATTAACAGGGTCTGAGCACAGTCGAGAAGAGGCGAGCGCATGCGCTTCAGCGCAAGGAGCTGGAAGAGCGTATTGATCTGCATGAACTGTATTCCGGTGCGTCGGAATATCTCCGCCTGCGGCATGATCTCAAACGCTGCCTCGAGCATTCCGTCGTTGCCGTGGTCGCGATAGTGCCGGGGATTCCCCAGCAGAACGTCATCGCGGCCCAGAAGGCCGAAGTCGACTCCCCACGTATCGATGCCAATCCCGGCAAGCTCCCGGCCATGCGCGCTCACCGCCATCGAGAGCCCGTGCTTCAGCTCGGCGAAGAGGCCCGGTGCATCCCAGGTGAGAGTGTCGAGCAGGCGCACAGAGCGGCTCTGAAACCGGTGAACGTCCTCCAGACGGATGCGCTCTCCATCGAAGAGCCCGACCACCGCCCGCCCGCTCTCTGCCCCGAGATCGTACGCCAGGAATTTTGCTTCCGCCGCCATTCGCCCGCCTCCCCGAGTTCGCCTGAACCCCTCTGAATTGGCCGTAGGTTAGGCGGATAGCAAGCCAGTTCCTTCCGGAATCAGCGCTTCAGCTTCTCGCGAAAGTGCATCCGGAACTTTGCGACTTTGGGAGCGATCACGACCTGGCAATAGCCTGCCGAGCCATTGCGCGCGTAGTAGTCGCGGTGATAAGCCTCCGCAGCGAAGAAGTTGGTGAATGGCGTGACCTCGGTGACGATCGGGTTGGGCCAGATCTTTGCCGCAGTGATCTCGCGCACAACCTGCTGCGCCACGGCCGTCTGCTCCGGCGAGTGCGTGAAGATGGCCGATCGGTATTGCGTTCCTGAGTCCGCGCCCTGACGATTCAGAGTAGTCGGATCGTGGGTGGTGAAGAAGATCGTGAGCAGGTCGTGGCAGGAGAGTACGGCCGGGTCG
>JBBRJW010000072.1:0-8315 GCA_038218705.1 Chthonomonadales bacterium
GTAGCACCCACGACCCGCGCGCCGTGAAAGGCTGCTGCGCTGGGCGTTGTTACCGGCGTGTATCGACCCGGCACGGCCGGTACAACCAGCGGGCTTGGGCGCACTGTCGCCCCTGGAGCGAGAACAAGAATCGCCCCCGCCCAGTCCGCATGGTCGCTGTCGACTCCATCGCCTGCGTCGCCAACCTGGAGCTTCATGCGCTTTGCGCCGGTTAGGTCCACGCTGACGAGCTTCGCGGGGTCGCCACCATGCATGACACCCGTGTCGGCCACCCGCTTCCCATCGACGAAGACTTCGAACTGAACGCTTCCAGAGCCCTTCTTCTCGTCATCAATGCCAACCATCGAAACGAATCTCGTGGCTGAGCCCTTGAGATCGACCAGGAGCTCGCTCGCCGCGTGCGTCCCAATACCGTGCGTATAGGCCACTCCATTGAGCGTGATCGGATGATCGTCGACGGAGCGCCCGGCGCGAGCCTCTCCATACCCCTGCTGTACCGTATGCAGACCGACGCTTTCGACCCACATCGCCCCTGCGGGCACCTGCTCACCGCGGATTGCCTCCGCATCCTGAGCGCGAGAGCCCAGCGAGAGAGCGAGCAGCGCGATCGCCGCCCCCGCGCCTCGGAGCGTTCCCTTTCGGATGAACATAGATGTATCTCCTCAAAAGCCTTTACCGACATCGTTGCCGGCGGCACTAACGGAGATACATTCACCGCACGGAGGCGAATCGCCTGCCGAATATCTGGACGGCCCGGCGCTGCAGCGCGCACTCCAAACTGAAATCGGCCACCGAGCCGCGAAGCCGGTGGCCGATTAACGAACAATAGTAACTCGCTACGGAGCCGCTGGCTTCGGATCGACCGCCGGCAGTGGAGGAGGCGTTCCGCCGCCCGCGGGCACGGCGAGCGGGACCTGCTTCATCTTTAAAGCAAAGTCCATATTGCCAAACGTGGTCGGTATCCCCGTCACGGTGCCCTGCATGCGTGTCAGATGACCATCGGCCGGATCCAGCCATGCGGTGTAATCGTAAACCACTTTGCCGGTCTGAGTGTCCGTCGCGGCTTCGGCATGCTGCTTGACCTTCCAATAGGCCATGCCCTCTACCGTTTCGATGCCCACAAACGTGCCTTTGACCGTAGCCTTCTTGCCTTTAAGAATGGGGTTGTCCAGTTCGGTGGCCCAGGTGTCACCCGCCTTCACACTCTTGTCGGTGAGGATGGTGCTGCTCAGCACCGCCATGAGCCGCTCCACTTCCGGAGTGAAGACCGCTTGCGCCCGTTCAGGCGCTTTGTATCCCACCAGCTTGCCGACGTGATCGCGGGTCTCGACAACAGGCGGCCCCGCGGCCTGTTCCTGGACTGCGCCGTTTAGGGTCATCTTGCTGCCCTCATCCGCGTGAACGATGACGGCATCGCCGTTCGGCTTAACCTCCTGAATGATCTCGCGGGACTCCTGCGCGACCTCGACGTCGGTACCCGACACCGACGCCTTGATATCGGCGTGGTACCGGATCTCTGCCTTCGGTTTGTAAGTGCGCGATAGCTTTATCGGCGCGTCCTCTGCAAATGCCGCGCCGGCAGCGAGCACCACTGCCGCGGCTGTCAAGCTGCGCAAAAATGCGATTCGGTTCATGGTCTCTTCTCCCTCGCGTTAGCACCCTGAATAACGTTCCCTTACACTATACGCCGTGCCCGGGCGCAATGCCTTCCGCAGCCGCGGAACGACTGTAAAATGTTCAGAAATCTCCGGCGTTCTGGCAGCCAGCACAATGTCCGGACGCTCTCACGCGCCTGTGCGATCGCCCATTTCGTCGCCCTCTCGAGGGCATGCGCCGTGTCCGGGAGCCATCCGGCTCAGTGTGGGCCCCTGCACGCGGCAGGAATAGCCGTTGTCTCTGGCCAAACTTAACGGCAACCTGGACATTGACGAGAGGGAGAACCGACAATGCAGATGCTTCGCTCTGTCACGGCATGCCTATGTGCCGCTCTGCTTACGACCGCCGCACATGCGGCCCCCATCACCCGAGAGATCTCAAAGGACCGGATTGCCGTGAAGGCGCAGCTCAAAGTGATACCGTTCGGCCTTGCCGAAGTGCGTCTGCTCCCGGGCCCTTTCGCGCATGCACAGGAACTTGATCACGCTTATCTGCTGCACCTCGACCCCGAACGGCTGCTGGCCACTTTTCGGACCAACGCGGGTCTGGCCACCACCGCTAAGGCTTACGGCGGCTGGGAAGCCCCCGGGTCCGAAGTGCGCGGCCACTTTGCAGGGCACTATGTATCGGCCTGCGCGCAGATGTACGCGGCGACGGGTGACGTGCTCATGAAGCAGCGTGCCGCCACCATGGTTGCCGGGATGGCCGAGTGCCAGGCCGCGATGAAGAGCGGCTATCTCAGCGCCTACCCGGAGAGCTTCATCGATCGCGTGGTCGCCCGCCAGCAGGTCTGGGCGCCCTGGTACACGCTCCACAAGGTCCTGGCTGGCCTGCTGGACGACTATGTCTACTGTGACAACCGGCAGGCGCTCGACGTGGCCTCACGCATGGGCGACTGGGTCTGCTCGCGCCTTGCGCGGATTACTCCGGCACAATCCGAAGCGATGCTCGATGAGGAGCAGGGCGGCATGAACGAGGCGATGGCCAACCTCTACGCCCTCACTGGCAAAGCTGCCTACCTCACCGCGTCGGAACGGTTCAATCACCATAAAGTGCTCGACCCGCTGGCGAAGCGCGAGGATCGGCTTACGGGCCTCCACGCGAACACGCAGATTCCGAAGGTCATTGGCGCGGCGCGCGAGTATGAGCTGACCGGCAATCCGGAGATGGCGACCATTTCGCGCTTCTTCTGGGAGACCGTTACCCGCGAGCGCTCCTACGTGATCGGCGGGCATAGCGACGGCGAGCATTTTACGCCAAAAGAACACCTCTCAGAGGCGCTGGGCACGAATACCACCGAGACGTGCAACACCTACAATATGCTGAAGCTGACGCGCAGGCTCTTCACCTGGGACCCACAGGCGGAGTATGCGGATTACGCCGAGCGGGCGCTCTGGAACCACATCCTCGCCTCCCAGAACCCCGTAACAGGAATGATGTGCTACTACGTTCCGCTCCGCTCCAACATGCGGAAGGGCTTTAACACGCCGGACGATTCGTTTTGGTGCTGCACGGGCACCGGCGTTGAGAACCATGCGCGCTATGGCGAGAGCATCTATTTCCACGATGGCGATCGCGGGCTCTGGGTGAACCAGTTCATCGCGAGCACAGTGAACTGGCGGTCCAGGTCCGTGACAGTGCGCCAGGAGACGACCTTCCCGAACGAGGCCGCAACTCGCCTCCACTTCACCTGTGCGCGTCCCACCCGACTGGCGCTTCAGGTGCGCCACCCGTTCTGGTGTACTGAAGGCTTCGCGGTTCGCGTAAATGGCGTCGACGCCGGCGTCGCGAGCCAGCCCGCCTCCTTCGTTACGATCGATCGAACGTGGAAAAGCGGCGATACCGTTGAGGTGTCGCTGCCACTGGCCCTGCGAACGGAGGCTTTCAAGGACAATCCGCACCGCTTTGCGTTCCTCTATGGCCCGATTCTGCTCTGCGGCATCAACCCGCCCGGCCAGACGGTGCCCGTCGTGCTCGCGGAGCCGGCGCAGGCGCAGGCCCGGCTCGCCGCCGAGGGCGCGCCGCTCCGCTTCCGGGCCGAGGATGCCCTCTTCCGCATTCCGGGCCAGAGCGCCAGCCCGCGGGTGGAGTTTGCGCCGTTCTACAGCGTGTACGATCAGAACTATGTCGTCTATTGGGATAGCTACAATCAGGCCACCTGGGATGCAAAGCAGAAGCAGGTCGCCACGGAGCGAGCGGCCCAGGCAGCCATCGAAGCCCGCATGATCGACGTGGTGCACCCCGGCGAAGAGCAGAACGAGAGGGACCACAAGTTCAAGTCCCAGGATAGCGCAAGCGGGCCATATAGCGGCCGAATCTGGCGCGATGCGCGGAACGGCGGCTGGTTCGAGTATCAGCTCGACCTGAAGGGTCAGACGCCCGGACTGCTGGCCTGCACCTATTGGGGCAGCGACGGCGGCGGCCGAGATTTCGACATCCTGGTCGATGGCGTGAAGATCGCGACCGAGTCCCTCAACGGCAGCCATCCCGACCGATTCTTCGATGTGACGTATCCGATCCCGGCCGGCGTGCTGGCGAACAAGCAGAAGATCACCGTTCGCTTCCAGGCCCACCCCGGCGCGATGGCCGGAGGGGTCTTCGGCCTTGGCCTGATGAAATCTGCGCCGAAAGCCCTCTGAAGGGGCAGGCGCTCAGGAGTGAGAAACCATTGAGAGGCTATAACTTGAGCAGAGCTGCTGCGATCGCGGCAGCCTGCGGTCTGCTGCTGGTCGGTGTGCGCCCGGCAGTCGCCGGTCCCCGGCAGCGTGAGCGCATCGACGCGAACTGGCAATTCCAGCAGGAGGAATCGCCCTCCAATCCCTTCCAGATGAATGGCGCTGCCGTCAATCGATGGACGTGGAAGGCCGATGAGGGTGACGCGGCGGTCGTCGCTCCCCCAACGCCGACGGGACCAGGCTGGTCGCCCATGCGGATCGGCGCGGACCTCTTTGGCAATCGGCCAGGCTTTGCCTGGTGCGTGGCCAACTTAACGGAGGCCGCGGCGAAAACGAAGGGCGCGCCAACGTCTATCCAGTTCGGCGGGGTGGACGACAACGCGACGGTCTATCTGAATGGGGTCAAGATCGGCCAGCATTCCGGGTGGAACGAGCCGTTCGCGCTTCCTGTTGGCAGCGCATGGAAAACCGACGGGCCGAACTTCCTCGCCGTACGAGTCGAAAACCAGGCTGGCGCGGGCGGCATCGTCGGGGCAGTTCAGCTGATCGGGCGTACCGCGGTGGCATCGGGCCAGCCTGCTCAGACCGCCCCCGGCTTCGACGACCGGAGCTGGCGCAGGGTCCACCTCCCGCACGATTTCGTTGTCGAAGGAGTGTTCACGCCGACGGCTGATACCAGTCACGGATCACTCCCGTTTGGAACTGGCTGGTATCGCAAGAGCTTCGTTCTCCCTGCCGCCTCCAAAGGCAAGTCGGTGTGGGTGGAGTTCGATGGAATCTATCGAGACGGCGCAGTGTGGCTTAACGGCCATTTTCTTGGCCGCCATCCCGGAGGGTATACTCCGGTCCGCTTCAACCTCGCCCCCTTCGCAAACTTCGGCGGCCGAAACGTGCTCGCCGTCCATGTGGACGCTCGCCTCACAGAGGGATGGTGGTACGAGGGCGGCGGAATCTACCGGCACGTCTGGCTCAACACCGCCGCTCCGATACATGTCGCCCCGAACGGGGTGTTCCTCACGTCAGACGTGAAGGACGAGGCGGGCCCGAAGCCCGTCGCGACCCTGAACGCCGATACTACCCTGACAAACGAGTCGGCCAGCTCCCAGTCCGTGGTGCTCACGACCCGGATCCAGGATCCGGCCGGGCGCATGATTGAGACTCTGCACTCCACGGCCCGGGTTCCGGCGGGCGGGACCGTTCGAGTGGCACAGAAGTCCCGTCCCCTCTCCGCGCTCCTCTGGTCCATCGAGCAGCCTCGCCTCTATCGCATCGCCACGGTTGTGGAGATCTCCGGAAAGCCGATCGACCAGGTGGATACCCCGTTCGGGTTCCGAACAATTCGGTTCGACGCCGATAAGGGCTTCTTTCTCAACGGGAAATCAGTGAAGCTGCAGGGCACCTGCAATCACCAGGATTTTGCGGGCGTCGGCGTGGCCATGCCGGACAGCGTACTGGTCTATCGCATAAAGCGGCTGAAGGAGATGGGCTCCAACGCCTACCGGTGCTCCCATAACCCCGTAGCCGCAGAGCTGCTGGACGCATGCGACCGGCTGGGCATGCTGGTGATGGACGAGAATCGGCATCTGGGAGACACGTACGCGCAGAAGTCGAGCCCGACAACTCCCGCAAGTGACCTGGGCGATCTCAAGGAGATGGTAACGCGAGACCGCAACCACCCGAGCGTCATTATGTGGTCCATCTGCAATGAGGAGGGCATTCAGGGCAGCCCGGCAGGCGCGCGAATCGGGCTCGCGATGAAAAAGGTGGTCAACGAGCTCGATCCGACGCGGCTGGTTACCGCAGCGATGAATGGCGGTCACGGTCAGGGCCTCTCCACCATCCTCGATCTCGAGGGCGTCAACTACAGCCCCGGCTACTACGATCAGTACCATCGCACCCATCCCGACCATCCGGTCTATGGAAGCGAAACCGCGTCAACGGTCTCAACACGAGGTATCTACGCGAACGACAAGGTCCGCGGGTACGTCAGCGCTTACGATGTGAACTTCCCCGGGTGGGCACAGACCGCGGAGGACGCCTGGCAGCCGATTGCCGAGAGGCCGTTCGTTGCCGGAGGCTTCGCCTGGACAGGCTTTGACTACAAGGGCGAGCCCACTCCTTACGGCTGGCCCTGCATCAACTCCCACTTCGGCATTATGGACGAGTGCGGCTTCGCGAAGGATAACTTCTACTACTACCAGGCATGGTGGACCGACAAGCCGGACGTTCATCTGCTTCCGCACTGGAACTGGGCTGGCGAGGAGGGCAAGCCGATCTCGGTCTGGGCCCTCAGCTCTGCAGAACGAATAGAGCTGCTCGTCAACGGAGTGAGCGCCGGCACAAAGGAAATGCCTCGTTACCGCCACGTCGAGTGGTCCATCCCGTACGCACCGGGCCGGCTCGAGGCCCGAGCGTATCAGGGAGACAAACTGGTGGCGACGGACGTTGTGGAGACCACCGGGCCGCCTGCTGCGCTTCGCCTGAAGGCCAACGCGCTCGAGTTCCCGGCCGATGGTGAGGAAGTGGCGATGGTTGCGGTGGAGGTTGTCGATGACCATGGCCGGGTGGTTCCCACCGCCGATAACATGGTCACCTTTGCGACAAGCGGAGTCGGAAGCGTGGTGGGCGTTGGCAACGGCGACCCGAGCAGCCACGAGCCCGACAAGGCGAAGACGCGCAGCGCGTTCAACGGACTCTGCATGGCCATCGTGGGCGCAGCGGAGCAGCGCGGAACTCTGCGCCTGACAGCAACCTCCCCTGGTCTGAAGTCCGCAGAGCTCACGCTCAGGGCCCGGTAATCTCGCGCCCCCGGTCCCTGCTGCCTGCTCACCGGCAGCAGGGACCGGGGGCGCTGCGGTGGGACAGGGTAGCTGCCAGCCGCACCGACCCGGGAGCGAGCCCGGCAGCCCTCCTCCGTGCTGCGGGGTGGTAGAATAGTGAGGTCCAACTTATACGACCTATTCAGGAGTGGCAATCATCATGCGGAAGCTCTTCCCTGTCGCGCTGATGCTCGTGCTGGTAACCGGCGGCAGACCCGCCCATGCTGCGGCGAACGGAGGGATCCAGTACAATCGGGACATCCGTCCGATTCTCGCCGAGAACTGCTTCGCCTGCCACGGTCCCGACCACGCGAAGCGCCAGGCGGGGCTGCGCCTCGACCGGCGCGATGAGGCCGTGGCACACGGCGCAATCGTCCCTGGCAAGCCGGATCAGAGCGGCATGCTCGCACGCATCCTCAGCGCCGACCCTGCAAAGCGGATGCCGCCGCCCGCATCGCACAAGAGCCTCTCCCCTGCTCAGAAGCAGATCCTGCGGAGCTGGATTTCAGCCGGAGCTATCTACCAGAATCACTGGTCGTACATCCCGCCAGTCCGCCCCGCCGTGCCCGTTCTGCACTCCACGAAGCCGCGCGCCCATAACACCGTCGATGCCTTTGTCTTTGCCGAGCTCGAAAAGCGCCACATCGCTCCCTCGCCGGAGGCCGACCGCCGCACGCTTCTCCGCCGCCTGACGCTCGACCTTACCGGACTGCCGCCCAACGCGGATCAGGTGCGGGACTACATGGCCGACACCTCTCCGGGCGCTTACGAAAAGGTGGTCGACCGGCTGCTCGCATCGCCCTACTACGGGGAGCGGATGGCGGTACCGTGGCTCGACCTTGCTCGCTACGCCGATACCGTTGGTTTCCATGGCGATCAGAACCAGAACGCCTGGGCCTATCGCGACTATGTGGTGAACAGCTTCAACCACAACAAGCCATTCGATCAGTTCACGATCGAGCAGCTCGCTGGAGACCTCCTGCCCCACCCGACCGACGAGCAGCGCACCGCAACCTGCTTCAATCGCCTCAATATGATGACCAGGGAGGGCGGCGCACAGGCAAAAGAGTATCTGGCCAAGTACACCGCGGACAGAGTGCGAACGGTCGGCATGACCTGGCTCGGCTCCACGCTCGCATGCGCAGAGTGCCACGACCACAAGTAC
>JBBRJW010000073.1:0-8313 GCA_038218705.1 Chthonomonadales bacterium
TGGTCTTCTGCGGCCTCTACCCGATGGATGGCGCGGACTATCCGGACCTGCGCGAGGCCCTCGGTAAGCTCCAGCTCAACGACGCTGCCCTCTCGTTTGAGCCGGAAACCAGCGCGGCGCTCGGATTCGGCTACCGGTGCGGATTCCTCGGGCTGCTCCATATGGACGTCATCCAGGAGCGCCTGGAGCGAGAGTTCGATCTCTCACTCATCGCGACTTCTCCAAGCGTCATCTACAAGGTGCATCGCACCGATGGCAAAATTGAGGATGTGGACAACCCCGCCCAGATGCCCAATCCGACGTTGATAGATCGCACCGAGGAGCCGTACGTCGACGCGACGATCATGTTGCCGGCGATCTACGTCGGACCCATCATGGACCTCTGCCGCGACCGACGGGCAGAGTTCGTAAAGATGGAGTTCCCCGCTACTGACCGGGTGATGCTCCACTACAGAATTCCGCTCAGCGAGATCCTGATGGACTTCTTCGATCAGCTTAAATCGCGCACCAGAGGTTACGCCAGCTTCGACTACGAGCTGGCGGGCTACATGGAGTCTAAGTTGGCTAAGATCGACGTAATGATGAACGGTGACCCGGTGGACGCCCTCTCGTTTATCACCCATCGCGACAAAGCCTATGACCGCGCTAAAATGCTGGTAGAGAAGCTCAAAGAGGTGGTCCCGCGCCAGCAGTATGAAGTGCGCATTCAGGCGGCCATCGGCGGCAAGATCATCGCGGCCGAGTCGGTAAAGGCCTTCCGCAAGAACGTGATTGCCAAGTGCTACGGCGGCGACATCACCCGTAAGCGCAAGCTGCTCGAGAAGCAGAAAGAGGGCAAGAAGCGGATGAAGCAGGTCGGCTCGATCGAGATCCCGCAGGAAGCGTTCCTCTCCGTGCTCAAGATTGGCTCCTGATCCATAGGGACCCGGCCGGATGAACCTCGTCCATCTCACTGAAGCCCATCGAGCACATTTAGCTCGATGGGCTTCGCTCGTCCTGCTCGCTCCCACGTCCTCACGACCGCCTGAACGCGAACCTGACGCGCGCCCCCACTCGCGTAACGCCTTCGTTGGCGACCGCGTCTTACAGCTATTGCACGTGAGGAGCTGTCACTCGGGCAGTTCCAGCGAACAGGGAGGCCTGCATGGGGATTGAGATGCGGGGAAGTTGTCGACGCGGAGGCACGGTCGTCTCCATCTCGGTCCTGCTGGTTACGGCCCTAGCGCATGCGCAGGTCCAGTCGGCCGGCGGTCAAAGGCGCGGTTCGGAAACGCTCAGGGATTCTAAACCTACGCACCAATTCGCGCCGGTCGATCCTCACTGGGTCAAGCGAGAGGAGTACCTCGCTCGCCGTGGTCCGGAAGCGTTCAGCCCGGTTCCAGCGCCGCCGCGCGGGAGCCGAAACGGTCTCGTCCGCCAGGTTACCTACTACGGGAGGGGTCAGACCGGCTCTCCAACGAGCTACCTTAAGTTGCTTCGATACGACGACGCTGGGCGCCTGATGAAGGAGGTCGATCAGACGCCGAACGACCGTTTCGAGCGGGACCTCTATCCGGAGGGGTCCGTCGCGAATAATCTGCATTGGCGGAAAGGGCGAGGAATGGTCGCGGGCTTTAGCCATGATCGAGCAGGCAGGGTAACGGCGCGACTGGAAAACGGGAGCGGAGACGTTACGACATGGGTGTACGGTCCCGATGACTATACACGCGGCTCTCTCGAGGGTGGCAGCTACCTGCTAACCAGGGTCTACGCTCGCAGAACGCTGATCTCTGAGACGTTCTGGCTCCCTTCCGGCGACTCACTGCGCCGCACGAAGGCCGAAGAACGATTGACTCTGGCTTCCCACCGCGAGTTCTGGACAGCGCCGGAACAGGGAGGGGCGTACGGGCAGGTGTGGCCAGGTCAACCGCAGGCGCAGACCGGGATCGAGGCCGCATCGGATGGGCCAGGTCCCCGGTCGGACGCAATCCACCAACGATTGCTCGCAAGCGAGTTCGTACACCGAGATCCGTCTCCGGGGAGAGCGGCCGCGGAAATATCTGAGCGTGCTGCGGACTATCGTTCGCGCCGCGATGAATTCCTGCGGAAATACACTGCGTACTTCCACGCCGTCGGACGCGACAACCTGACCGTCATGGCCGATCCAGATGCGGACTTTGTGGCCCTGGCCACGCGGGAGTTCCAGCGCGAGCTTGCTCGCGACCAGGACGATAGAGACCGAAGGGAGCTGATACGCGGTTACTCCGATAGCCTCCTCGGAGACGCACATCCCGGCGTGCGACAGCGGGCCATCTCGGCACTGGCTAATATGAACACCGGAAGCGCTGAGCCCAACCTGGAGCAGATGCTCGGGGACAAGGATGCGCACATTCGAGGCGACGCGATACGGATGCTCGTCTACGCGCATGCAGTTCAGGCATTGCCAGCCATTCGACTTCTGCTCAACGATCCGGATGAGCACGTTCGGAAGGAGGCCAGGGAGGCTCTTAACTCACTCTCGAGCCCTCTCAAGCCGTGAACCGTGCGTCGCACGTTTGCAAAAAAGGACACGGTGCGCCCCCTCCGTGCAGCATGCGACTGGCGCCCCTCACCCGGCATCCAGGTTGCCGTCGCCGCACTGAAATGGCTTCTCGCCAGCGGCGCAGACGTGAACGCCTGCACCGTTCCCGGGTATTCGGCGCTCACGATTGCCGCCGGTTACGGACACGCCGAGATGGTCGACATCCTCCTGCGTTGCGGAGCAGACGACCAGCAGACGACGCGAATCGGAAAGCATTCGGCCCTGTGGTTCGCCGCCAGGAGAGGGCATACGAAGGTTGTCGATCTCGTGCGGGGCGCAACTTCAGCGAGCTAATGCCGCGAACGCCGGCGCTCCTCCTGCGTAGATGCCAGAAAGCACCTATACCGACGGACAGGAGGACCCGACGATTGCTTTCCAGGCAGCAGATGGAGACGCTGATGTGCGAGGCGCTCGCGGAAGCCCGGCTCGGTATGATGGAGGGCGAAGCGCCGATCGGCTGCGTGATCGCGCGCGGCAGTGGCGCGAGCATCCGCGTGTTGGCACGCGGGCATAATCGCGTGAATGCACTCCAGCGGAAGACCGCTCACGCTGAGATCGTCGCCTTTGAGAACGCTGCATCCCCCGCGGACGGTGCGATACCCCTCCCCCCCGATGCCGACGACGCCATCCTCGTCACCACGCTGGAGCCCTGTGTGATGTGCTTCGGCGCCGCGATGGAGGCCGGGGTTAAGACCGTGCTCTACGGCCTGAAGGCACCCGCCGACGGCGGCGTCGGCCGGGTGAAGCCCCCGGACAGCCCCGAGAGCCATACGCCAGAGGTTCTTGGCGACATCCTGGCGGACGAGAGTCGCGCCCTCTTTGTGAGCTGGCTCGCGGAAAACGAGGAGTCGTCTCAGGCGGCCTTTGTTAAGCAGCTGCTTGCGCTCACGGCAGAAGGCCACCTGTCCGGGAATCCTCCGTTGTAATCCACTGGCGATTCTGCTACAATGTGGCCGCCCGGGGTGGGCGCCTGGCACTGCCGCGCCGCCAGTAATTGCTTTGAGGAGATATCTCACGATGGTTCACTCGCCACAGGTCTGGAAAGACCTGGCCACTCAGCTCCGCGCCGACAGCATCCGTTCTACGACGGCCGCCGGCTCGGGTCACCCCACCTCCTGTATGTCGGCCGCGGATCTCATGTCTGTGCTGCTTGCCGAATACCTCCATTACGATTTCAACGATCCGCACAACCTGCGTAATGACCGTCTGGTCTTCTCAAAGGGTCATGCCGCGCCGCTCCTCTACTCAATGTATAAGGCGGCAGGAGCGATCACCGACGCCGAGCTTCTCACCCTTCGCAAGTTCGGGAGCCGCATCGAAGGCCATCCGACTCCGATTCTGCCGTGGGTCGACGTTGCCACCGGATCGCTTGGGCAGGGCCTGCCTACCGGAGTCGGCATGGCCTATAGTGGCAAGTACTTCGACAAGCTCCCGATGCGCGTCTGGGTGCTCCTGGGCGACAGCGAGATGGCCGAGGGGAGCGTCTACGAGGCATTTGAGCTGGCCGGCCACTACAATCTCAACAACCTGGTCGCGATCATCGATATGAACCGCCTCGGCCAGCGTGGACCGACGATGCTCGAGTGGCACGGCGAGATCTACGCGGAGCGGGCACGCGCCTTCGGCTGGCACGCGATTGTAATCGATGGTCAGGACGTGGAAGCCGTGAACGCGGCCTATGCCGAGGCCGTGGGAGTCACGGATAAGCCGATCTGCATTGTGGCGAAGACCAAGAAGGGCGCAGGCGTCTCCTCGATCGCCGACCACGAGAACTGGCATGGCAAGGCCCTGCCGCCAGCCGATGCGGAGAAAGCACTTATTGAACTGGGCAGCCCGAAGGGCAATTTGATTATTGCGCCGCAGGCGCCAGCCGTCGGCGAGCCAGCCAGTCTCGGCGAAAAGTCCACGTTCGTGCCGCCACAATTTGCAAAGGGCACGAAGGTAGCCACGCGGGAAGCCTATGGCGACGCGCTGGTGGCGTTGGGTAAGGCGAATCCGAACGTGATCGTGCTCGATGGCGAAGTGAGCAACTCTACCTTTGCCGATAAGTTCAAGAACGTATTTCCGGCGCGTTTTATTGAGGTCTTCATCGCGGAGCAGCAGCTCGTGAGCGCGGCAGTGGGCCTTCAGGCGCTGAAAAAGATCCCGTTTGCCTCTACCTTCGCAGCCTTCTTCGCGCGCGGCTACGACCAGATTCGCATGGCGGCCATCTCCCAGGCGAACATCAACCTCAGCGGCTCGCACGCCGGCGTCTCAATTGGCGAGGACGGCGCTTCGCAGATGGCGCTCGAGGATATCTCCATGCTCCGAGCGGTGCATGGGAGCGCGGTGCTCTATCCATCGTGCGCCACTACCACAGCGCACCTCGTGGCGCAGATGGCGCACCGTAAAGGCATCAACTACCTGCGAACCACCCGCGAGAAGACCCCTGTCCTCTACGGGCCCGAGGAGAGCTTCCCCATGGGCGGCAGCAAAGTCCTCCGCCGCTCGGACAAGGACGTTGCTGCGGTGATCGCCGCGGGAATCACGCTGCACGAGACGATCAAAGCAGCCGACTCGCTTGCGGCCGAAGGAATCGCGATCCGTGTGATCGACCTCTACTCGGTGAAGCCGATTGACGTGGCGACGCTGAAGACGGCGGCGACCGAGTGCGGCGGCAATCTGATTGTGGTTGAGGATCACTGGGCAGAGGGCGGTCTTGGCGACGCGGTGCTCGAGGTATTTGGTGGCCCCAGCGGCCAGCATCCGAACGTCACACGCCTCGGAGTCAAGAACATGCCAACTTCAGGCAAGCCGGCCGAGCTGCTCGACGCTGCGGGCATCAGCGCGGTCCACATCGTTGAAGCGGTGAAGGCAGCACGCGCGTAGGGGTTCCACGCGCAGTGAGGTAAGAGGGACCCCGGAAGCGGCGCTTCCGGGATCCCTCTCTTGAAAAGTTCTCAGTAGGCGCAGTGCCGATCAAACGTCCTCGAGATGATGGATGAGCAGGCTCCGGACACGGGCGACCGCCGCCTGCCGGGTATCACAATTCGTGGTGGCGTTTTCGATGACGGAGGCGATGTGGGCATAGGCCGGGGCGCTCGCCCGCCATACCTGGCGCGAGTCATCGTACCAGGAGGTCATCATCACCGATCTGCCGCCTACATTCTCTTTGGTTCGCTCGAACTCCGACATTGCTTACTCCTCCGGCCCCCGAACTGGGGACAATCTGCTTCGTAGCGTTCATTGGGAGCGCGGCGCGCGCTCCTCGCGGGCGCGAGTGCAACGGAACAGCCGGGCCCCGTCGCGGATCGGATCAGCGTCGACCGGTTCGGCTGCTCTTCTTGGGGCGCGCGGGCTGAACCCGTGTGTCCTCGGTCGGCGCAGTTCGAATGCCGCTCATTGGCACTTTCTCAAAACACCGTGAGCAGTAGTAGTTATCTCGCTTTACCGCCGCGATGGGAAGGCTGGTGCGGTGATTGCAATTGGGACAGGTTACGAATATCTCTCCAGGTGGCATAAATACTCCTTTTGCGGCGGCTTCCGGTTAGAAAACCGGTGCCTCGCACCATAGATAAGGACCTTCCTGAACAGCGATCCGCAAAAACGCGCTGCAGAAAGGTCCCGGATTGAGCGTGTTAATGTGAGAAACCAGCGTAGCAGTTTCTATCAGTATACCACAAATGGCCCCAGTAAGGCGTGGGCAGAGCACCTCTCGCGCTCCTTCCGCGCGCGCGAAAAGTGTGCCCACATTCGGATCACCACAGCCTCCCAAATTCTGATTTCCTGGGTCATAACGCCCGGACTGCCGTCGGTTCGGGCCCACCGAAGTTTGGCTAACAACCAATCAAAAGAACTGCCACTCGCCCACAGTCTCGCCACGGTTCAGCTTGTTGGCAATCACAACGGTGTCGATCAAGCCAATCGGCCAGATAAGCAACATTGCAAGGCCACACGTGAACCACGCCAGAATACCCGCGCAGACCAGGTAAATCACGAGGCCTTTGGCAACCTGTCGATTGATAATTGCGCCTGCCCAGGGACCGAAGAAGACAGAGAGAATGATAGCCAGTGTTGCGGGATGCGTGCCCGGTACTGCGCTGATCATTCCTGGCGGGGCCGCAGGAGCGTAGATCGGGACCGGCGGTTGGGGGGGCGGATAGAAAGCTTGTGTCTGCGGTGGCGGAAATTGCGTTGTGAAAAAGTGGTGGCAGCCCGGGCACGTCTGCACGGAAAGCTCTACCAGCGTTCGGCAGGTAGGACATTGCTTGACCATCGCGGAACCTCGCTCCCCCTCGCAAGAGCACGTTGAACCAACAGCTCTCCGAAAGATTCGTATACTTTGACCTTCGCCTCACGCAAATTGCCTTCTTGCAGGGCGTCTGGCGGTCTGGATTCGCACGGCGGATGCGCGCTAAGTTGAGGCAGATTCTCCCGGCAGGGCGCAGCAGCCCGCTCTCGTTCTCCTCTCCAGCTCCCCGGACCGTGACCTAAGTGTTCGACCGGCGCTTCTGGAGATCCTTCACGGTACCGGGCGAGAATTTGAGAATCGCATGCGGTACGCAGGAAGGCGCAAGCGGAAAGTGGAAGGATAACACGATGCTCCTGAACGGAGGAGCCCGGGGGACACGCAGCTGAAAAGAAGAGTTCTGCTTCTGGCGATTCTGGCGCTTCTCATCCCGAGAGGAACGATTGCTTTGCCTGCCCTGATCACCTACGATCTGGCCCACACGTGCGGGGCCATGCCGGATCTTGCCGCCCGAAGGCGAGCGTGGGACGAGCAGCATCTTGTGGCGGCGCTGCAGGGCATCGTTAATCGCAAGCGCCCGCGGCTCTACGTCTTCATGGTCGGCGAAAAGGGGCGAATCGACAGGTACTGGCTCGGAAAGCTCCAGCGGCCAGGCGCGTGGCTCGCCGCCGCCAGACTCCAGCCTGAAGTCGACCCTATCGCGCTGGTACGCCGATTCCGCGCGGAGTTTCGCGGCGCGGTCGTCTGGGACGAGCGCATTCCTGCCACCTCCAATGTCGCCTCCACGCTCGCCGGTGTGGAGGACCTCCTGCCGCTTCGCTTTGACCCCTCGACCGATTCGCTCTACAGCCGGCTGGTAGTGGATCCTAGCGGCCCACGAATACCGGTCCGAGCGAAGCTTCTGGCGGCGGATGGGAGTCCGCTCTTTACCGGGCAGGGCAAGATCCCGGGCACGGCCCTCCCGTCCACGGGCAGCGCCAAATGCGATGCGCAGCTCTTGGCTGCCGAGCGCTGCCTCCGGACCGGCCGCTGCGATCCCACCTCACTCGCCTATTTCCCGGACGCTTTCTGGCTGCAGCACGCGGAAAAAGTGCCTTCGGACCGGACGCTGCTCTGTAATCACGACTACTTCATCGGCCGCCGAGCCTTCTTCTTCGACCTGGGCCCGTGGGCCGACGAGGCTCCGAACGACGACCCCGGCCAGCCGTTGGGCGCAGATGAGGCGACGCTGCGCCGCATCCTCCGCATGGCGTACGACAGGACGCGCTCCCTCGCCGATCCACCTACCCCTTCGGCCATGATCGACGTCGGCGGGTTTACCCCGTGGGACCAGAAGTATACCGACTTCACCGGGGGCCGGCATGGCGGCGTTGAGACCGAGTGGCGATACGCTGAGATTCTCTCCTGCTTTAACGCGTTTATGGACGCCGATGCCCCCGGCCTCCACGCCATGGCGAACGCCTCGCTCTTCGCGCGTTTCCCCCTCGCGGCCCGCTATCCGCAGCGGCCTGCGCCGTCGGATGCA
>JBBRJW010000074.1:0-8268 GCA_038218705.1 Chthonomonadales bacterium
CCCGTTTCAACCGTATGAACCACCGCTGCATGGTTCATGTAGGCGACCATCAGCACCTGGCCGTTCGTGGCATCCTGCACGACTGCCGGGATCAGACCATTGGAATCGAACTTCAATCCATCGGGTACTAACACAAGAGCGCTCCTTGGGAGAGAATGGGTCGCTGCGCGAGCCGGCGGCTTTGCCGGTCAGCGCACGCAGACACCGTGATCGGCCAAATACTGCTTGATCTCGGCGATCGTATAGATTGCGTCGTGCACCATGGACGCGATGAGAGCTGCGTCCGCGGCGCCCTCTGTGACCGCTTCCAGGCAGTGCTGCGGGGTGCCCGCGCCGCCGGAGGCGATGACGGGAATATCGACCGATCGCGCGACCGCACGAGTGAGCGGCAGATCGTAGCCGATCTGGGTGCCGTCGCGATCCATGCTGGTGAGCAGGATCTCGCCCGCGCCGAGACCCTCGGCGCGCTTTGCCCACTCCAGCGCATCGACGCCGGTGGGGGTTCGCCCGCCATGAATGAAGATCTCCCAGCGGGGCGACCCGTCCGGGTTTTCGCCCACGCGCTTGGGATCCATGGCGACGACCACGCACTGCCTGCCGAACTGCTGTGCGGCCTCAGAGATGATCTCGGGGCGCTCGATTGCGGCGGTGTTGACGGCAATCTTGTCCGCGCCGGCGCGAAGAATGCGCCGGAAGTCCTCCACGGTACGGATTCCACCGCCAACGGTGAAGGGGATGAAGACCTGCTCGGCGACGCGGGAAGCCATTTCGACGATCACATCGCGCCGCTCGTGGCTGGCGGTGATATCGAGGAAGACCAGCTCGTCTGCGCCCATTGCGTCGTAGCGCGCCGCAAGCTCCACCGGATCGCCGGAATCGCGCAGGCTGAGGAAGTTAACGCCCTTAACGACCCGGCCCTCTTTGACATCGAGACAGGGGATGATACGTCTGGCTAGCATAATAGCCCCCATTATACTCTACTCGGCAGGTGTGCCGCCGGACCACGGCTTGCGCGGTCAGGGCGAACGCATCTAGATCTGCGCCTCCGTTCCGCCGCACGGGTTGTCCTGCCTAACCCCCTGGACCCATCTCCCGGTCCCAATCTGTCGACTGCTCAGGTGGTGCGCCCCCCTTTCCCCCCAAATTCGGGGGGCTAGGGGGGCGCACTTCTTCACGCGGCTGAGGCTTGGCGCGCATTGTCAGACGTCCGGCCCGGCGGAATCACTCGCCTGGCGCTGGGATGCTCCTCTTCCCGTGGGCCCCTCCCAGCCCGGCGGAGCGACTCGCAGGGCGCATGGGGTTTTCCTCTCCCCCGGCCCCTCCCCTGACCGCTCGCTCGCATCGCACGGGAGGCACGCGAAGGCGCACGCAAGCTTCGCTCTGCTCGTTCGCTAAGGGAGGGGTGACTGAAATCGCTTGCCAATGGCCCCGGCTTCGGCTGCTGGGTCGAGCCGGGCGCGTGCTGGCCCGAGCCTCCGAGCAGGGAGAGTTCCACACGGGCACTTCTCATCCTGTTCACGGTGCAAGGATTTCATTTCGCCGGGATGGAGCGAGTGCGCACGCCCCTCCCTTAGCGAGCGAGTATCGCGATACCGGAGTCCGAGATGGAGAGCCGTTGGCGCGATGCGAGCGAGAGTTTAGGGGAGGGGCCGGGGGAGGGGAAATCGCGAGCGAGCAGTCTCACAAACCATCCAGCCTTGAACTCGCGTGTGTGGAGGATAGGGAAGGGGAGGGGAAATAGTGAGCGAGCAGTCTCACAAACCATCTATCCCTTGCTCTCCATTCTAAGGGGCCGGTATAGCCGCCGACAAGTAACCTTGCTCGCCTGTTAAGAACATATAACCCATTAAAGGACCTTATGTGCTATCGGACGCCGCCCGGCGGAAACCATTTGGTTCCCGCGCGCGTACCGTACGTATTCACCGGCTGGAAGGAGCCACCCCCAGATGCGATTGCTAAATCGAGGCGCGACTCCGCCGCTTGCCTGTGCCGCTCTCATGGCCGTCGCTGCAATTGGGTTTGGGCGCCCGACCGCGCGGGCGGCGAACGCTGCGCCGGTGACGTATACTCATGACATAGCGCCGATTCTCTTCGCCAACTGTGTTTCGTGCCATCGACCCGGACAGGTCGCTCCCTTCACCCTCACCAGCTATGGCGACGCAAAGAAGCGGGCAGCACAGATTGCACTCCTTACCGAGAAGCGCACCATGCCGCCCTGGAAGCTCGACTCTCATGGCGAGTTCCTGAATGAGCGGAAGCTCACCGCGCAGCAGATTGGTTTACTAAAGTCCTGGGCCGCGGCAGGCGCGCCGCAGGGCGATCCCAGGCTGACGCCGACCCCGCCGACATTCGCCACTGGCTGGGCACTGGGCGAGCCAGATCTGCTGCTTCAGCCCGCCGCGCCCTACTCCGTCGCTGCCGAAGGGCGCGATCTCTACCGCTGCTTCGTGGTGCCCGCGAACGTCGCGCAGGATCGCTTCGTCTCCGCGATCGATGTGCGGCCTGGCAATCGCCTGGTGGTGCACCACGTCATCGCCTATCTCGATACCAGCGGCCGCGCCCGGAAGCTCGCCGCGGGTGATCCCAACCAGAGCTACACCACCGGCGGCGGCATCGGCTTCACGCCTTCCGGAATGCTCGGAGGCTGGGCCCCCGGCGCGATGCCTTTCCGGCTGCCGGAGAACACCGGCATGCTGCTGCCGAAGGGCGCAGACGTGGTGATTGAGGTGCACTACCATCGCGACGGTAAGCCAGAGACCGACCGCACCCAGGTTGCGGTCTACTTTAGCCGCGGAGCGGTCGACAAGCACCTCTTCCTCTTCCCGCTCCTCAATATGGGCCTCCGGCTGCCGGCCGGGGATGCAGACCATGTGGTTCGCGTGTCGCAGCCGGTGCCCTTCGGGGCTACGCTCCTCACCATCTTTCCCCATATGCACCTGCTCGGCCGCACCATGAAGGTCGTCGCGACTCTGCCGGGCGGCGAGAAGAGGCAGCTCGTGAGCGTACCGGACTGGGATTTTAACTGGCAGGGCTTCTACCGGTACCGGGACCCGGTGCGGCTTCCGGCGGGATCGAGGATCGATCTGGAGGCGCACTACGACAACTCGGCCAACAATCCGCGCAATCCCAATACTCCGCCAAAGGACGTACGCTGGGGAGAGCAGACAACCGACGAGATGTGTCTCGCGTTCGTGGGCTTTACGCTCGATGCCGAGCACCTTCTGAGCGGGGCGGCGAAACCCGCCTCGCTCTCCGCGGAGAAGTAGGCAGCGAGCCGGGTGCGCTACTTCTCGCGGATGCGCCGGCAGATCTCCCGGAGGGCCTCTTCCATCGCCCCGCCCGCCGGGCGAAACGCCTCGGCGTCTACCGTTAGCGGCGCGCCCAGCACCACAAGTGGCGCGCCGTACCGGGGGCATGCGATGGCCTGCTCGATGGAGAGCCCGCCCACTGCCTGCACCGGTACCGAGACCGCCCCAACCACCTCTCGAAGAACGTCCAGCGGGCTCGGCATCCGGCCGCCATACCGGGCCTGCACCTCTGAGTCTCGCCGCTCGTCGTAGCCGATGTGATGGATCACGAAGTCACATCCGAGATCCTCCAGCATGCGGGCGCCTGCCGCCATATCCGCGCAGCCGAGATTGTCGCCCATCACCTTTACGCCGAAGTCACGCCCGGCACGCACCACCTGCTTGATGGTGGCAGGGTGGGCTCGCGCCATCACCACCACGTGGGTGGCGCCGGCCTTCGCCATCATCTCCGCCTCCAGGTAGCCGCCATCCATGGTCTTCAGGTCGGCCACAATCGGTGTGTCAGGGAATGCGGCCCGCAGTCCCTGGACGGAGCGAAGGCCCTCCGCGAGAATGAGCGGGGTGCCCGCCTCGAGCCAGTCGACCCCTGCGTCCATCGCCATTCTGGCGGTTGCAAACGCCTCCTCCATGTTAGTGAAATCGAGTGAGATTTGAACGATCGGCTCCATGCTGGGCCTCCTGCAGGGGGTGATACGGCCCATTTCATGAGCGCTAGCTCGATCTCCTGCCCACTCGATCGGGCAGGAGGTAGGGGCGGCGCTGGTGAAGTGGAGGCCAATCTGTTGAGGAGGGGGGAAACGCTATGAGCGAGCGAGGGATTGAGGTCGGTGGATTGCCGCTGCTGCCACCGTACGGCGTGGAGAGCCGGGCCATCACGATGGAGAACCGCACGGGCGCGCGGGGCGCAGGCGGGAAGGCCATGGCGGGCCGCAAAGGCGCGCCGGCGCACTTCGATTTCCAGCCCGGCGAAACCTTTACGCTCGCGGAGATAGAAGAGCCGGGGTGCATCCGCCATATCTGGATCACCACCCCGCCCGGCCAGCCCCTGCGTGATCGCAACCTGATTCTGCGCATCTACTGGGATGGTCAGGGCCATCCGTCTGTGGAGTGCCCGCTCAGCGACTTCTTCGGTGTGGCCCACGGGCGCCGCGTACCCTTTTCGTCCGCGCTCACGGTAATGGCGGAGGGGCGCGGCCTGAGCTGTTACTACGCTATGCCATTCGCCCGGAGCTGCCGCATTACAATCGAGAACGATACCAATGAGAGCGCCGGGCCTCTCTTCTTCCAGATCGATTACACGCTTGGCGACGCCGTCGCCCCCGGCTCCGGGTATTTTCACTGCCAGTTCCGCCGCCAGAATCCGACCACACTGCGGGAAGACTACGTACTGCTGGACGGCCTCGTGGGGCGCGGCCGATTTCTCGGCTGCGTGGTTGGCATCCGTACGCTCGATGCGCACTGGTGGGGAGAGGGGGAGATGAAATTCTACCTCGACGGTGATCGGGAGAATCCCACCATCTGCGGCACCGGTGCGGAGGATTACGTCTGCTCGGCGTGGGGCCTGAGCCGGCATCACACGCCTTACCACGGCTGCCCGCTCCACCTTGCCGGCGAGCAGGAGCGGAATTCACTGGTGAGCTTCTACCGGTGGCACGTGCAGGACCCCATCTGGTTTCACCGCACGCTCAAGGCCACGCTGCAGCAGCTTGGAGGCGCGCCTACGGCCGCTCTGCGCGAGCGTCTGGAGGGCGATTCGAGCCTGGCGGTAGGGCCCACGGGCGCGGAGGGCGACTTCACGGTCTACGAACGGCAGGACGATGTGAGCTCGGCGGCCTTCTGGTACCAGACTCTGCCGACCGTGCCGTTCCCAACCCTTCCGGGCCGTGCGCTCCGGAGCATCGGGCTCGAGAAGCGCGCAGGGGAGTAGTCCGCAACAGGCAGCCGCAAGTGAAGCGCACTGGGACCCGGAGCTCGCACTAGTGACCTCTTCCGTGTCAAGGAAGCGCTCTATGGGCACCACAGGGCGCGGCGATCGCGCTCAGGTTCGGTCGGCGCAGGCGGAGGCTAGACCGCCGCGCCGCGGCCGGGCGCTCGGCGCGCGATCTCCGGCCCGTGCTCGGTCTCCCAACAGCGCTTCGGCGTGGGAAAGATCTTGCCGGGGTTGCAGAGATCGCTGCGATTGAAGACGCTCTTGATGCGGGCCATGAGCTCCAGGTCCGGTTCATCAAAGAGCCAGGCCATCGCCTCTCTCTTCTCCAACCCTATTCCATGCTCTCCGGTGAGCGAGCCCCCCACGGAGACGCAGAGGCGCAGGATCTCCTCGCCGGCCTGCATCACGTTCTCCACGGCGGCCGGGTCACGCTCGTCAAACATCAGGTTCGGGTGGAGGTTTCCGTCACCGGCGTGAAAGACATTGCCTACCTCCAGCCCCCGGCGCGCTGCAATGGCGCGGACTTCGCGAAGCACTTCGGGCAGGCGTGTGCGCGGAATTACGCCATCGTGGGTTACCATCTGGAGCCCGAGCCTACCGAGCGCGCCGAATGCCTGCTTGCGCGCTTTCCAGAGAATCGCGCGCTCGATCGCTGTCTGCGCCGTCCGCACCTCGCGCGCTCCGTTCTGCTCGGCGATCTGCTGTATGCGCCCGGCCTCGCGATCGAGGCCGGCCTCCAGGCCATCCACCTCCATGATAAGCACGGCTTCGGCATCGAGAGGAAAGCCGAGGTGAAAGGCCTCCTCGCAGGCGCGGATGATAAAGGTATCAATCATCTCGAGTGCGGCGGGCACGACCCCGGCTGCAATGATGTCGGAGACCGTCTGTGTTGCCTGATCGGCCGTCTCGAAAATCGCCAGCAGGGTCCGAACTCCGTTTGGCAGCGGCGTCAGGCGCACCGTCACCTCCGTTACGATGCCGAGAGTCCCCTCCGAGCCCACAACCAGGCCCACCAGGTCGTACCCCGCTGACTCCTCCAGCTTCCCTCCGAGTTCCACGACCTCGCCGTCCGGCAGCACCATCGTGAGCCCGGTAATGTGATTGGTGGTGACACCATACTTCAGCGTGTGCGGGCCGCCGGCATTCTCCGCCACGTTCCCACCTACGGTGCATGCGCCCTGGCTGGAGGGATCGGGCGCGTAGTGGAGGCCGTGGGGCTGTGCGGCTTTCGTCAGGTAGAGGTTTACGCATCCTGCCTGTGCCGTAAGCCTGCGATTCGAGATGTCCACATCAAGAAGGCGATTCATCCGGATGAGCGAGATAACGACCCCGCCCTCGGCTGCGGTCGCGCCGCCCGATAGGCCGGTCCCTGCGCCGCGCGGCACGAAAGGCGCGCCGTGGCGGCAGCAGCACCTGACGATTTCGGCAACCTGCGTGGTGGTCTCGGGAAGCGCGACTGCGGTGGGGAAGTGGCGAGCGGGAGTGTAGGCATCGCAGTCGTAGGTGCGCAGCGACGCCGCATCGGTCAGGAGACTCTGAGGGCCGAGCAGGGCCATCAGCTCGCGCAACAGAGGCTCGCTATCGAAGTGGTCGGGTGAGCTCGCGGGTGTGGCTCTCTTCACCGTGCGCCTCCTGGGTGGGCCCCGGGCAGTGTTACCGGCCTCGCTTGCGCGTCGTGCCCGCTGCGGCAGGAGGGCCCGGTCGCACCGAGGCCGCAGGCGCAGCCGGAGCGGCGCCCGCGAGACCGAGGTAGGCGGTCACGGCGACCACGCCGATCAGCAGCACCAACTCGAGCGCCAGCAAGCTCACCTCGCCGCTCCCAACGGGAAGGGCGCCTGCGCCGGAGTGCGGCCGCATCCGGAGAACATAGCGGCTGTACTCGCCGAAGAAGAGAGCGCCAATAGTTAAGAGCTGGCGTACACCATCCGCAATGAAGACAGCGCGGGGCTGAGCGTACCGGCGGCGGAGCACCCACTGCGCGCCGATCACTACGAGCCCGGAGATCTCCAGAATGGGCCCGAAGCGAGTGAGCAGGGAGCTCGCGACAGGCTCTCCTGCCGGCAGCGCCGCTGCCAGCATCATTATCAGCCCGCCCACCCAGGTCGCAAGCGCGAGGTTCTGCAGGGTATCGATTATCAGCAGTAATGAACGTCTCAAGTGACCGCGTCCTCCAGGGTAATTGTTGCGAAGCCGTTCTCTTCCCACAGAAGAAGAAAAGCTTCGCAGGACGCAGGGAGCGGAAGCGACATCTCTTCTACCAGGTTGTGCCGACGGATTACCTCGCGAGCGAATTCCAGATTACTCATCGTCCAGACCTTTAGCTTTCCTCGAATGCCCACCTCGCGAGCGGCGAGCATTCGCATCTGGCGAACGATGTGCGCTGCGTTCCGACCGGCAATCTCCGCGCGGAGCTGGATCCGCGGTCGGTCGATATGGAGCTGAACGCGCAGTTGCCCGGAGAGTATCCTGGGCGCGCCGGGCAGCACCGGGGTCCTGGCTACCGAACCAGATGCGCCACTCTGCACTCCCGCCTTCGCGGGCGACTCCCAGGGCATAACCGGCTCTGGCAGGGCAGACGGGCGCTCTTTTGGCAGCATTGCTCTGGAGCCCCGGTAGTCGAGCGGCTCCGGCTCGGTCGCCTGCGGAACAGGCAACGGGCGCTTCGCCTCGCGTCTCACATCCGGCTTGCCCTGGAGGTTCTCCGGTTTAAAGTCTCGCACGTCGTTCACAGTGCATTCCATCTGGAGGCGCGGCCCGGCTGCGCGAATCTGCCCAGGGCCAGGGCTTCCGCCGAGATCGCTACAGGCACGGCGTCGGTGCGATAAATGGAGCATCCCCCGGCGAGGCGCGAGCCGAGCGGCATCTGCTGAGCAGCCTCCCCGGATGGTACCCCGCTCAGGCTATGCTTGCCTTGCGAAAAGCGCGCACGAACGGATATACTCAAGGATATGCGCGAATTGGCGGCTCGCGCAATGGTGGTGTTCATGCGGATTATACCTGCAATCGCAGTACACGGCCAGAGGCAATCCC
>JBBRJW010000075.1:0-8240 GCA_038218705.1 Chthonomonadales bacterium
CCGGGGCGAAGCGCCCCGGCGCACCCTTGCCGCTGAGACTGGCCTGAAGGCGATAAACCCACTGTCTCAGGACGAGCACCGTTGATTGTTCAACGGAATTCTATCGTACCGAGTTGTCTCAAACTACTTGACAAGTTCCGATCAGTGTAAACGCTCGCTTCAATAGAGTCTCCTTTGTGATAGGCAAACCGATAACGCAAGTGCGCCGATGGGCGAGAGATAGCGTCTGAAAATCAAGGCACAGAAGCTTTACCCTATCGCGTACGCTGCACATGGCACGTTACTCACGTGTCACATATTGCGCGTAAGCCATGGGTATCTCGCCAACATATGGGATTTACAAAGGTAATGACTGTGAAAGCCAGCGATTTGTTCCGCCCGCGCATTATCCGCAAATAGCACGTTACCAGTGCTTGCCGGCAGCCTGACGCAGGGCGCTCTCCAGTACCCGACCACTGCCAGCGCAATCTCGCTCAGCCAGCCTCATGAAACGCTCGTGCTTTCATATCCGAGCGCGGGCAAAACGTCGCGAAGTGTGCCGTTGCCTGGCGAAGTAGAGGGGTCGGGGGTTGTGCGATGCAGAGGCGCGCTGCGCGGCGCGAGCCACAGAACCTGGAGGTTAAGTCTCTGACCACGGGGAGGGGAAAAGCAGGTCACGAGAGTCGATAGTAGCCTGGTCTGCAGCCAGCCAAATCAGCAGGATATCAGGCAGTAGACTACGCGACTCGATCGCACCGCGAGGATGTGCCCGGACGTGGCGCTGCCGCCGCTACCGTGTAATGGTCGCGAGAGCGCGCGCCCTGCGCCCGGTACAGGGCCCGCTCCACGGCTCCAGCTCCCTATCCGTAAGGTCGAGCGCCTCCACCAGATCGCTGAGCCGATCCTGAAACAGCGGATGCACCCAGAAGTCGAGCCGCCATCGCCCCTCGTGCTCCGAGGGCGCAAGAATGGACCAGCCCACGGTTGCGCCGGAGAGGGTAACCAGAGCGCGGCACTGTATCCCGGGCGATTGTTGCCTCATCCACTGGAGCCGGATGAAAGCGCCCTCCACGCAGCCCTGCCCCTCCAGTCCCAACAGCGGGCTGCGCGGCAGCTCTTCGTCGGGACCAGCAGGAAGGCTCGCCAGCAGGTTCAGGAAGCCCCAGTCCTGCCACCTGAGCCCGCTGATAAACGTCGGCTCGACCCGGAAGCGCTCCGTCAGCGCGCCAGGCCGCGCCTCCCACCGCATGATCCCGGACCCCGGGGCCACCGAGGCGAACCCGTGACGCTCATAAATGCGATAAGCGGAGCTTCCGTGCCCCGTCGTCAGAGTGAGCAGGTCGTACCCGGCGGCGCGACGATCTGCAATCGCGGCCCCGAGCAGCGCGCCTGCCACTCCCTGCCCCCGCGCCTCTGGCAGCGTAAAGACGTGGCTCACGACGCCCACGCCACGGTGACCGCTGATCAGCACATGCCCAACCGCCCTGCCGTCGAGCGTGGCAATGTAGAAACGGCTCTCCAGGTCATCGAGGGGGCCTGCGAGCGCCGCCGAGACCTCCGCAAGCCAGAAATCGTCCTTGTGCGCCAGAAACTGCTCGAGCGGCTTCCGCCACTCAGCGTCCGGCGCTTCGACTACTCCCAGTTCAAGAGATCGCCCATAGCGGGTCATTCCGCATTCGAGTTCTCGGTACACCTCTCGCCCCCTTCTGTTACCGCGCACGCAGCCTCAATCGCGGCGACCTGCGCGTTGACGGTCGGCCCTCATCGATCGCGTGCCGCGACGGCGAGGTGCGCTCGTACCCACGATACCCGTTCTCTGGTGGCGGCCAGGTCCGCATCCCTGCCCGGCTCGGGGCCGGCTCTGGCCGCGCCCGCGATGGCCTTATCGGCCATCTCGCACGCCGTCCTGGCCTCCACCGGCTGTCGCGATTCGAGCTCCGCCTCGGCCAGACACGCCAGCGCATAGGGATTCCCCGGCATGGTGGAGAGCGACTGGGCGGCCGTAATGCGCGGAGTCGCAGCGAACTCCGGATACTCGTCCACCACACGCTGCCAGCGTCCCCCGCGCCAGGTAAGGAGAGTGCTCCAGTTGATCGAACGGCGGTTCTGGTGCAGCTTCACGTATTCACGTACTTCGATCTCGCAATCGCCGCGGTGCCCTGCGTCTATAGCTCCAATATAGGTGGCAGCATCAATCCGCTGCGTGACTCGCCACTGGCTGCCGCTCCACTGAAACACCTCTCCGGCAAACGGGGAGACCCCCAGCCTGCCGCCCATCCTCACCATGATCTGCGGCTCGAGGGAGTACTGCACCGGGACGTTGCAAATGTCCATCCAGCCACGATCTCCGGTCTTCCAGGACGGAATGTTGATAATGGCGAGGCTCCCTATCTGGGAGATCACGCCCGCCGTCTCGCTGAAAGCCCCGAGTGCCGCGTTTCCAGGTATGCCCCTCGACCGCATCAGCGCGGCCCACCGCCGCTCCCCGGCCGGGGAGTGCAGGGAGAGAAGTCCGACCACGCCGATCGACCGGCGTCCGGAGCTTGCTGAGACGAGCGCCTCGATGCCATTCCGCGCGTTCACACGCACCTGGGCATCTGCGCGCGCGACCGCCGTGGCGGCGTCGCTCGCGCCGATAGCTTCCACCGCGTCGAGCGCCGCCAGCGCCTCGCGGTCGTGGTGGATCAGCTCGAGCGCGAGGGCCAGCCCGCGGCATACTCGCGGGTTCGGGCCAAAGGCAAATTGAAGCTGCTCATAGTCGCTGACGAGATTGTGGCAGACCATCAGGTCTGGCGTTGGGTCGGCCATGAGGAGCGCAAGAAGCGAGTCGCAGTCCGCGAGCCGACGCAGCGTCGAGGGGCGAGGCTCGGGCCGGCGCGCGCCAGCCCGAGAGAGCGAGCGGAGGATGCGGAAGGACGAGCTCTGACCGTCGGACGAAGGATTCGAAGCCAGCGCATATTGAATCAGGCCGGAGCGCTGGAGGCCGGACCACCCCCGCGTAACGAGAATTCCTATCTCCTGAAACGGCTCTGACCGGCTGCTCTGCACCGCAGCGTTCGCGTCCGCGCCCTTCGCCAGCAGATAGTCCACGGCTGCAGAGTCCCGCCGGGCCACCGCCCGCGCCAGCGCGTGATCGCGGACGATCTGTGCCGATTCTCGCGCGTAGAGGAAGCGGGTGATCAGCAGCAAGACCGCGCACGCCACAGCGCGGCGCGATGCGGAACGGCTCCACCTTACGGCTCTGCCCCCTGTTCTGCAAGGTACCGCTTCGATCAGCCTCTCCCTCTCCTTTGACTGCGCCCGAACGAAACGACCGACGGTCGGCAGCGCATTCACGCCTGCACCCACGCACCGGTTCCATTCCGTGCCTCCCCGGAAGCGCTGGCTCCAGCGAGCGGCTCCGGCCTTCGCCACGAAGACTCTGAGCCAGTCAGCGCAGGAGTGCCTCAGCGCCGAACGTCGACCGAATAGGTGGTAACGGAGTGCGGCGGGATCGTCTCTTCCAGCAGCCCCGCGACCGCGCGACGCGGCGGCAGCGCCCGCTCGTCCCATGCCATCGCCCCTGCGTTCTCGCTCGTTCGGGTGGCGCGAACCACGTCCGATGCTCCCGACACGCGTGCCAGCTCGAACTGGTACCGTTTCGCCGTCGCGTCATCGTTGTGGACAACCAGGATCAGCGTGCGCCCATCCGGCGCCAACGCAGCAACCGTCCACGGGTCCCCGGACGCAATCAGCTTTGCGCCGGGACGGATGGCCGCCGAAAACTGGCGCAGCGCATGGAATGCCTTGGTTACCACATACTCGCCCGGCTGGTATGTTCGCCCCTCCCACTGCACCTCCTTGTCGAACGCGGTCGGAAGGAGCCCGTACGTATAGTGATACCAGATACAGAACTGCAGCGGCTCCGCCGGCTGCCAGTAGACCCAGGCTTGCGGCCGAAGCAGCCGGATGTCGCTCGCGACCGATCTGGTAACGGGCAGCGCGGATCGCATCTCCTGCGGTACGAACCCGGCTATGCCCGATTCCCGGTACGTAACCTCGGACATCCACACCGACCGAACACCCCGATCGCGCGCCAGTGCGGCGAGACGCTCCTGCCAGTCCCAGCCCGCATAGGCGTGAACATCCAGCCTGTCGAGGAGTGGCGCGCCCGAAGTTGCTCCGGGCTTTGTTATCTCGTCGAGCGCGGCGTACCCTTCCTGGGAGCCGTTCTCGTCGGATGCCACTATCTTCACGCTACTCAGGTCACTCCTGAGGCTGGCTCGCAGGGCGCGCAGCACCCGAACCTGCTGCGCCGGACCGATGTGACACCCCTCCTGCGACTGCTTCGCCGGGTCCCACCAGCCGGATGAAGGCTCATTGAACGGCGCGACGGAGTCGAAGCGGATGCCCTCGTCCTTTGCAAAGTGGCGCAGCGTCGATGCGACCCAGGCCGCATACTCCACTTCCCGCCCGGCCGGAAGATTGTCGCCGCCGTTTGGGCCTCCGCGCGTGTCGCCGCTCGTCAGCATCCACCAGGGCGGACTGTTCACAAACAGCTCCAGATGTGTCGCTCCCAGCTTGCGCGCGAGGCGCAGGCACGCTATCTGCCCGCGATCCCGATCCGGGTGCCATGTCCCATCTTTATCGAGCACCACCCGAACGGCGCCTCCCGGCCGAAACAGTTTCGCGTCTGTCTCCGGCGCGGTTCCCCCTGCGTTGTACCGGCAAATGGTCAGGCCGAGGCAGTCGCTCGCGCTGCCGAAAATGCGGCGGCACAGCTCGGCGCGCCGGCCCTCCGTCCAACCTTCGGTGGCCACTGCCCACCAGGCGAGACTGCAGCCCCACCCCTGCCAGGACGAACAGACCACATCGGCCGGGTTCGGGGCAGCGGTCTCAGCCGCCGCAGGTCGCCCTGCCAGGGCCAGCAAAGCCCCCAGCACCATCGCCGCTCCTCGCATCGCTCACGCCTCCACTCGCCGGCCAGCCTGCTTGCCGGAATCTGCTCCTCACCCTTCACCCATCGGCCCGCTATCTCCTGCCTTCGGCGGGCGGCGCGAGTCGCCGCAGGGAATCGGGCACTGGCTGGCGAACAACGTGTCACCCGCGCGAGCCGCGCGTGAGACAACCTGCCCGCGCTACTTATCATCGGCACCTGGAAAGGAAACGCACATTGGACTCTTCCGTACGCAGCACCGCCCTGGCAGCAGCGACCGCCCTGCTGCTCGCAGGAGCGCTCATGCTCAATCCGGGTCGGCCTCTCGCGCAGCACGCGCCGCACAAGAAGCCCGCTGGGGCTAAGACCGTCCCCGCGAAGAAGCCCGCCGCAGCGCCGAAGGCGGCGCCAGCGGCGGCCGTCACTCCTGCGCCGAACGCGGCGCTGATCGCCGCAGGCCGCAAAGTCTACGACGCAAATGGCTGCGCTGGCTGCCATGCCATCGCCGGCAAGGGCGGCAACACTGCTCCAGACCTCACGCACACCGGTCAGTCCAGCCTGCATACAATCGAATGGCTGAGTATCCAGCTTACCACCCCAAAGGCGCACAATCCCGGCAGCACAATGCCGCCATACGCAGAATCGATCAAGGGCGCCAACCTCACGGCGATCACGACATTTCTCGCCAGTCTGAAAGAGGAGGCCGTCCCCGTCAAGATAATTCACGCGAGCGAGCCCTCTAACCCGGCGGCCGTTGCGAAGCTGCAGAAGCTCGGAGCGAATATCGGCGTGATCGCGCAGAACGACGACCACCTCGACGTTAACCTCCACATGGCGGGAGCCGCGATTACTGACACGACGGTTGCCCCGGTCGCCTCGCTCCGCTCCGCCTCGCATCTCGACCTTGGCCAGACCGGTATCACCGATGCGGGCCTCGCATATGTGAAGATGCTTACCGGCCTGACCGAGCTCCACCTCGAGGGAACGAAGATCTCCGACGCCGGGCTTGCCAATCTGGCGGGCCTCAAGGAGCTAACCTATCTGAACCTCTATAATACGGGGATCTCCGATGCTGGCCTCGCGCACCTTACCGGTCTCAAGAAGCTACACCGGCTCTACCTGTGGCAGACCAAAGTAACCGACGCCGGCGTGGCAAAGCTAAAGCAGGCGCTCCCGCAACTGGAGGTTGTCCAGGGCTGGGCCGCGCCTGCCGCGAAGTAGGTTCAGTCCCGAAGCGCGCTTACTTAGGCGCAGGCTTCGCCTTGAACTTGAGGGCCGCCGAGTTCATGCAGTACCGGAGGCCCGTCGGCTTCGGCCCATCCTCAAACACGTGACCGAGGTGTCCTCCGCACCGGTAGCAGAGCACCTCTGTGCGCTCCTCGCCAAAGGAGCGGTCGATGTCGTTATGCACGGCGTCCTTGCGGAGCGGCTGCCAGAAGCTCGGCCAGCCCGTGCCGGAATCGAACTTCGTATCCGAGCTGAACAGCTCGTTGCCGCACGCGGCGCAGAGGTAGGTGCCCTTGTCGGTGGTATGGGCATACTTGCCCGTAAATGCTGGCTCCGTGCCCTTCCGGCGCAGGATCTCAAACTGGTCGGGCGCCAGGACCTTGTGCCATTCGGCCGCTGTCTTCACCACGCTGGGTTTCCAGGGCGCGCTCCTTGCCGGCGCAGACTTGCCGGAGGTCGGGCTGCCCGCCTGCCCCAGAACCAGGGCGCAAACGGCCATCGATGCGGCCATCGCGCCGATACAGGCCAGAATTCTATTTGTCTTCATAATTGCTTATCTCCTGAGAGCGGCCCGGCAGCCTGCAAATCCAGGCCGGGTTACTCTCTTCATTAGCTACGAAGCAACCCAAAAAGTTCCGTCGGCCGACCAGGGCCGCGGTCCTGCGTCAATATGCCCGAGGAGAAAGAACGTTGGTTACCAGACCCGACTACATTGAGCCACCTGGCCCGGCAGCTCTCTACCGTCACGATCACCCCCCCGGTCCAGAACGTAAATGATCTCCATTCGGACCGATTATCGGTCGGACAGCGCGTCGCAGACAGGGTCGCCACAGTCATCGGTGGATGGCGATTTATCATCACTCAAACTTGTATTCTCGTGCTCTGGATCGCGGCAAACACCTATCTGGTCATGCACTACCGGGAGAAATCATTCGACCCGTACCCCTTCATCCTTCTGAACCTCGTACTCTCGTTCCAGGCAGCCTATACCGGCCCCATTGTGATGATGAGCCAGAATCGCCAGAATGAGAAGGACCGCCTGGCTGCTCAATCCGACTATGAGTGCAACCTGAGGGCCGAGGAGGAGGTGAGGGTGATTATGGAGCACCTGGTCTACCAGGACCAGATGCTGGACGCGATTCAGGCGCGTCTTGGGCTCAAGGCCACTCTTGAGCGTTCGGAAGATTCACATGGGCTCGCATAGGCAGGGAGGAGCGAAATGGGAGTCGTTAAGCTAACGGATGGGGAGCTGGTCACCGGCTCGCTCGACGCTGCCAACGCAGTATTAGCGCGCCAGCATGTTGAGATGGATGGGTACGTCCTATTTGAACGGGTGCTGCAGCCGGCCCTCGTGAGCGCTCTCCTGCAGGAATTCACGGCGCTCTTTGAAGCGCACGTTGCCCGCACGGATCCGAACCGGGGCGCGAACCGCTATCAGATGCACCTCCCGTTCCACGCGCCATTCGCCGTGCCCGAGATCGTTGAAAACCCGCTGATACTCCCGATCGTCGACGCGATTCTCGGCGCCGACTGCGTCTGCCACTACTTCGCTTCCGATACGCCGATGCCGGGCTCGGATTTTCAGGCCGTGCACTCCGACCTTCCGCAGCTCTTCCCGGGCACCGCGCTCTCGCTCCCTGCCTGCAGCCTCGTGCTCAACATCCCACTCGTCGACTTCCCGCTGGAGAATGGCCCGCTCGAGATATGGCCCGGTGGAACTCACCTCATGCCCGGAGGAGTCGACATGAAGGCGCTCGCGCCCGGGATGCACTCGGACTTGGTCCTGATGCCGGCAGGTTCGCTTCTGCTGCGCGACATACGCATGTGGCATCGCGGAACGCCAAATCGCTCGTCCGCAATCCGGCCGAATATGGCCCGGATCTACTCACGGCCATGGCTCAAGACTAGCTATCCGCCCATCGACATTCCGCGATCGACAAGCCGTGCGCTCTCCGAGCGGGCTCAGAAGCTCTTCCGGCTCGAGCGGATTATCGAGTAGTGTCCGGCCAACCCTGAAGCTACCGGTCCATCTGCGCCTTCGGATTGAGCACCCACTTGAGCGCGCCGGTTCTCGGTCTGATCTCGCTCCAGTGAGCCACATCGAAGTCGAGCGCGGCGA
>JBBRJW010000076.1:0-8228 GCA_038218705.1 Chthonomonadales bacterium
ACATCCAGTGGCTCGCCCGCAAATGGCCCCGTCAGGATCCCAATATACATATCTGGCCCTCCTTCTTTCGCCCCAGTCGCTTCCAGTGGGTTGTGCCCGATCGGCGCCGCCCTCGCAGCCCTTGAATTCCCACTCTTGAGCCGCGTTTCCTCCCATACTTTCGGGTCAGGTCGCAAAATCCTGGTCCGATCCATCAATTGAGGCGAAATCTGCTCCCCATGCGCGCTCTCAATTCAGGAACATATCGCCCAGGCCGCCGTCATTCTCTCAATCATCCGCGAGGCTAATCAGCACGAGGAAGGGGAGACGACGGTGAAGTTTGCCGGCATCGACTTTACAGCGCTTCGTGAGCTGATCGCGATTACACCAGCCTCGCTGCGATCACCTGAATCCCAGCGGGAAGGGGCTGAGCCACCGCGCGATTCGGGCGGCAGGGAGGTGGACGATATCTCTTGCCTCTCCGTAGCCCTATTTGGGATGGGGCTCTGTAAGCATCTGCCGGAAGGGATTCTGAAACCAGGCGCCCGGCAGTAGTTAGTCCCCTCATCTGTATGCAAGCGCGCCCTCGCTGAGCGGGCGGGGCCTGCCTTGACACTGTTTCTCTCCCTCTGCTACAATACCCGCAGATGCTCCTGTTAGATCAGGCCTCCGCTGCACCGCTGCGATGCAGGCCGCGGCGGATGACGGGCGCACTCAGATTGTTCTCGCGCTTCATCCCCTCAGAGGTAACAACTTCAGCACTATGCCGATCAACAGGGCGACCGGAGAGCCTCCGGAGCTGCGCGAATTAGGTGTCGACAGCGCGGTGCTTCGCTCCATCTGGGAACGAAGGCGGCGACCGCTGCTGCTATTTGCACTCATCTTCCTGGTCGCTTCGGCTGCGGTAGGTCTCACCCTTTTCCCGCAGACCTATACCTCGGTGCTCTCGATCTCCCTCCAGCAGCCTTCGCAGGGCTCCTCGCTCGCTTCGCTGGCGGGCCTCGGCGCGTCGAGCCGCAAATACACCGGCGCCCTGAAGAGCTGGAAGTTCGCCGAGGAAGTCGAAAACGCAGCGCATACTCAACAGTTATACGGCTTCGCCAGCCGCCAGGAGGCGGTCGAGGAGCTGATGAAGCGCGTCTATTTCGACGACAACCAGACCGATGGACTCCTCTACATCACGGTATCACTGAAAGCCCCACCGCTCCTCGCCGCCGATCCGGACGGTCGCCGTGCCAGGATCCGACAGGCCGCCCAGACCGTCGTAACAGAGTACGCACGGTCACTTCGGCGATACCTGATGCTCACGGACACGGATAAGGACGCAGTTCTCCTTCGAGCGGCCGATCACCAGCTCAAACAGGCCCGCGACAGATATGAGTCCTCCGTTAAGAACTGGATGGCGCTTGTCCGCAATGTCAAGGCGAGCCCGGAATCCCTGGCAGGCGCTGCAAGCGGCAGCGTTGCCGGCGGTCCTGAGGTAAACCAGCTTCAATCGCTCTACATAAAGCGAGGGCAGCTTGAGGCGCAGATCAAGTCGTCGGAGGCGGCCCTCAACGCTACCAACTCGCTCGTAGGCCAGTCGCCCAGTTTGCTGGCGCAGCTCCCTGCGGAGGACAACCTTCTGGCGTTGGCGAGGCGTGACTACCTGGAGGCCCAGGCGTCCCTGCAGGCTCTCCAGGTGCAGTATAACGACGCTTACCCGGCCGTTCAGCGCGCCCGCGCGCGGCTGAATTCCGCCGAGAAGCGACTTCATGCCCAGAGCCAGGCCATTCTACGCGGCAACACTTCAGAGCGGGTAAAGCGGGCCGCCCTGCAGGTGGAGTACGAGACCGTTCTCCATCAGGTCACCCGGGCGGAGCAGCATGTCCAGGTGAGCCGCGAGCTGGCAACAGACTTCGAGAAGTACCATGCGGAAGTTGGCTTGAACCTGAAAGTACTTGAGACGACTGCATCCCGATATGCCGAGCTCAAGATTCAGACCGTGGCCGCACAGAACAGAATGTCGGTAGTGGACGAGGCGCACCTGCTGCCCAGGAGCCGGCCGGGATTTGGGATGATTGGCATCACCTGCGTGTTCCTGACCCTTGCCATCTCGGGCGCGTTGATCGCGCTGGAGTATCTCATCCGCTCACTTCGGTCCCAGGAGGCAGCACCTGCCGCGGGCGCGAGCCGATAGCATGGCGGCGGCCGCCTCTACCACCGGTGCGTCACTGACCCGACGAAATGTTGTCGCTAACCTCTTCGGGAAGCTCTGGACGCTTGTACTCGGGCTGGTGTGCCCTCCCCTCTACGTTTCGATCCTCGGCATCAGGGCTTTCGGGCTGGTTGTATTCGGAATTGGCCTGATGCAAGTCGTTACGGTCCTCGACCTCGGCCTCAGCACCACCCTTAACCGTGAGATGGCACGAATCGCGGTGGGCTGGGAGGGTGCAGTCTCAGACATAAGTGCCCGCGAGCGCGCTGTTCGTGAGGCCCGCAACTTGCTTCGGACGCTCGAAGTCCTCTACTGGCCGATCTCACTCTTCATTGTCGCGGTCATCGTCGCTCTCGCTCCGTTCCTATCGCATCACTGGCTGAACAGCGGGGGCCTCTCACCTCAGACGGTTGAGCGATCGATCATGTTAATGGGCCTCTCGCTCGCGCTCCAGTGGCCCTTTTCCCTTTATGAGGGCGGCCTCCAGGGGCTTCAGAAGCAGGTTCTCCTCAATAAGATCTACGTGGTCACCAACACCATCCAGAGGGCGGGCGTCATACCGGTCCTCATCGCCTCCCCGCACGTCGAGACGTACTTTATCTGGCAGCTCTGGACCAACGCCCTCATGACGGCAACGGTGGTCTTCGCACTCTGGAAGTCTCTTCCCAGGCTCGGCGAGCGGCCAGTGTTCGAAATCGCGTCCGTTCGGCGCCTCCGGGCGTTCGTAACTGGAATTGCCGGAAATGCCGTGGTCCAGATAATTCTGTGGCAGACCGACAAGGTTGTGCTCAGCCACCTGCTTCCGCTGGATGTCCTCGGCTACTACGGCCTGGCCGGCACAGTGGGTGGAGCGCTCTGGATTGGAGCGCTCCCCTTCTACAACGCTCTCTTTCCCAGGTTTGTCCAGCTGCGGGAGCGTGTCCACCACGTGGAGCTTGAACGCCTCTACCATCGCGGCTGTCAATCGGTAGCGCTCATTGCCCTGCCGGCAGCAGCGGTTCTCGTGCTCTTCCCTCAGGAGGTGATGCGGGTCTGGACCGGCAGCGCAGTCAAAGCAGCGGCCACCGCGGGCGTTCTGCCCCTGCTCGTCATCGGCTGGGCCTGTACGGTCCTCCTCGCTGTTCCTCTGGCACTCCAGCTCGCCTCAGGATGGACCACCCTTACGTTCTTCGAAAATCTCGGATGGGCAATCTTCCTCGCGCCTCTGCTGCTCGTAATGACGAAGCTGCAGGGCGCACCAGGGGCCGCTCTGACGTGGGCCATTATGAACGCCTGTCATGTCGCAATCATCATCCCGCTCATGCATCGGAGGCTCCTTCCAGGCGAGGAGATCGCCTGGCTGCGGAGCGACCTGCTCCTGCCTCTGGCGGCGACTCTGGCCGTGGTCGTCCCCGCGCGGCTGCTGACGCCGCTGCTTCACTCTCCGCTGGCCATTGTCCCGGTAGTTGGAACGATCTGGCTTCTTGCAATCTGCGCAGCCCTGCTGGCGGCGCCAGAGATGCGTAAGCTCGCTGCAGCCCGCCTGGGAGCTCGAGCATGACCGCCCCGATTGCAATCGCAAGCGATCTCGTCTCTCACCGTCTCTGGCGAACACTCTTCGGAGTGTCTCTCTTCTTTCTGTCCGCGTTCGACTTCTACTTCCCGGCGCTCGGCCTTCCAATCATCCCGATCCTTGGCACACTGCTGATGCTGACCCTTGCCATCATGGCTCGCCCACCATGGACCTCACAGCTCCGTGAGGTCAAGCTCTCCCTGCTGGTTGGTATCCTGTTAATCGGAACACTCCTTCTGTCGGCAGCCTGGGGCATTGCCACCGACGGATCGGTGTTTATCAAGGCCGCTGCGGGAATTGCGATGGGCGTGATCCTCTACCTCGCCCTGGTTCTCCAGGCTGGATGCGCTCTCTTCCGCGAGTGGCTCTTCCGCTGCATTACGGCCGTTCTCGTCATCCACTTTGGCGCGTGGGTCCTTCAGGTGATCGTCTTCTTCGTCTCCGGTGGAACCTACCTCGACTATATCCTTCCCCTTACGGGGGTGCCTACCCGCCACGAGTACGGGGCGGCAGCCATCTACTTCGTACGCTTTACCGGACTGTTCGCTGAGCCGGCGATCTACTCAACCTTCATGTACCTCGGCATCGCAAGCCGCATGGTCCACAATCGCTATCGGCTCACCCGGTTCGACTGGCTGGTAATCGTCTCAATGCTCGCTTCGCTCTCCCTGATAGGCTATATGTTCGCGCTCGTGCTCATCGCCATAATGATTGTCAAGCGCGGGCACCTCTGGAAGGGAGCAGCAGCAGCGGCGGGGGCGCTTGCAGGCGGTTGGCTCCTGATGGCCGAATTCGGCGACTCACCGGTCGGCCAATTCCTGACGATGCGGCTCTCCTCACCGGCGAACGATCCTTCGGGAAACCAGCGGTTTGCTGCGCCGTTCGCGTTCTATTTCAGTCTGCCCGAGGTGAGTCAGCTTCTCGGTCTGGGACTGGGCAACTACGACCCAAATTTCCAGCCAGGAAACGGGGTCGCCTACATGCTGATCTACACCGGGGTGATTGGCTCAATACTCTTCTGCCTTGCGCTCGGCTGGCTTCTCTGGCTGCGCCGCGCGCCCTGGCCCGTGTGGGTAATGATTGTGGCGACTTCCGCGGGCGCTTACCTGTTTACGTTTCAGTACTGGTGGCTCTGGATTGCTTCGCTCGTTATCCTCGCGGACCGGGAGCCTCTGCCCGCCCTGGAGCCAGTGCAATGATCCAGGTTCTCCATATCATCACCGGTCTTTCGGTTGGCGGCGCAGAGACCATGCTTACTAAGCTGCTGAGTGCCGTCGACAGGCAGCAATTCCAGATGGACGTTATCTCGCTCTCCAGCCTCGGTCCTATGGCTCCCTCTGTCGAGGCCACCGGAAGCCGGGTTCGCGCGCTCGGAATGCGGCCCGGAGCGCCCTCACCCGCGAAACTATCCGAGCTTCGAAACTGGATTCGCTCCACGCGCCCGGACGTCGTACAAACATGGATGTACCACGCAGACCTGTTCGGCGGACTGGCCGCGCGCATGGCGGGCGTTCCCGCGGTTGCCTGGAATCTGCGCCAGACATCCCTCTCAGGCAGAACCCTCAAGCGCTCGACTCGCGCGATCGCCCGGGCGAGCGCCCTCCTCTCGCGGCAGATTCCCACTCGAATCATCAGCTGTTCCGAAGCCGGCGCGGCGGCTCACGCAGCGTTCGGGTACGATCCAGCTCGCATGGTTGTGATCCCGAATGGCTTCGACTTGTCGGCTTTCCATCCAGATCCGGAGGCGCGCGATTGGCTGCGCGCCGAGCTTAACGTCGCTCCAGACTGCGCGCTCATCGGCTTCGTCGCCAGGCGCGATCCCCATAAGGACCATCGGGGCTTCATCGAGGCCGCCAGGTTGCTATGTAAGACCTACCCGGAGACCCATTTTGTCCTCTGCGGAAAGGGCATGGACGGCTCCGATCCCGAGGTGGCCGGCTGGCTCGAAGCTGATGGTATGAGCTCTCGCTTCCATCTGCTGGGCCGGCGCTCGGATATCGATCGGGTCACTGCGGGGTTTGATATCGCGTGCGTGATATCGTTAAGCGAGGGCTTCGCGAATGTTCTAGGCGAGGCGATGGCATGCGGCGTTCCCTGCGTAGCCACCGATGTGGGCGACTCCGCGCTGGTGCTCGGAGACACAGGGGCCATCGTCCCTTCTGGGGATCCCCGTGCGGTTGCGGCAGCGTGGGGTCACCTGCTTAGTCTGAAACCGGCCGAGCGCGCACTGCTCGGCGAGCGAGCGAGGGCCCGGGTCGAAGCGAACTTCAGTCTTCCGCTCATCGCGCGCCGTTACGAGGCGTTCTACAAGGAGCTTGTACGATAATGTGTGGTCTCGCAGGATTGTTCGACACCCGGGCGCAGTTGGACGCGCGCGAGCTGGAGGCCAGGGCGCAGTCTATGGCCAACGCCATTATTCACCGCGGCCCCGACGACTCCGGTGTCTGGGCCGACGCTGCGGCCGGGATCGCGCTCGGGTTCCGGCGGCTTGCGATTGTCGACCTGACCGAGGCGGGCCACCAGCCCATGATCTCCGCCTCCGGCCGCTACGTTATGGCCTTCAATGGTGAGGTCTACAACTACGAGCAGATACGATCCGAGCTGCAGGAGGCTGGCCTCGCGCCTCGGTTCCACGGCCACTCTGACACGGAAGTGATGCTGGCCGCATTCGAGGCGTGGGGACCCGAAAGCGCGGTGCAGCGGTTTGTCGGGATGTTTGCATTTGCCCTGTGGGACGGTGAGGCCCGGTCGCTCCGGCTCTGCCGGGATCGCCTCGGCGTTAAGCCACTCTACTATTCACATTCAGGCGGACGGCTCCTGTTCGGCTCAGAGCTCAAGGCGCTGTTAACCGACGAGAGATTCGATTCAACAATCGATCGAAATGCCCTCGCGCTCATGCTTCGCTACAACTACATTCCCGCCCCGCACACCATCTACAGCTCCACGCGCAAGCTGAACGCAGGCTGCATCCTCACTTTCAGGGAGGGTCAGGAGCCCGAGGAGACCCCCTACTGGAGCGCCCTGCAGGCCGTGCGCAGCGGGCTGGCGAACCCGTTCACAGGCGGGGCCGAGGAGGCGGTCGAGCGCCTCGACCTGCTGCTGCGCGACTCAATCGCCCTGAGAATGGTGGCGGACGTCCCCCTGGGGGTATTCCTCTCTGGGGGCATCGATTCGTCCGTGGTAACGGCACTGATGCAGGCACAGTCCCCGCAGCCCGTGCGCACCTTCACTATTGGCTTCTCGGAGGACGGATTCGATGAAGCGCACTTCGCGGAGGAGGTTGCGCGACGCCTTGGGACCGATCATACAGCGCTCATTGTATCGCCCCAGGCCGCCATGGACGTTATCCCATCCCTCCCGCATCTCTATGACGAGCCCTTTGCCGATTCTTCGCAGATTCCCACGGCGCTGGTTTCAGCTCTCGCGCGAAAGTCTGTTACGGTTGCACTTTCGGGCGACGGGGGGGACGAACTCTTCGCGGGGTATAATAGGTACGCGATGGCCGCCAGTGCATGGTCGCGCCTCGGGCGATACCCGGCAGGGGTTCGTGGAGCCCTTGGCGGTCTCGCCGAGCGGGCAGGTACCGGACTGAGTGGCGAGCTTCTGCGGCAAGTGCGGATGGGCGGGCGGAATGCCGCGGACATGCTTTCGAAGGCCGGAGCGGTAGTGAAGCAGCCGAGTCGTGAAGCGCTCTACCACGCCCTTATTTCGCTCTGGAAAGATCCTACTGCCGTGGTGCTTGGCGCGAGTGAGCCGCAAACGGCCCTCACCGACCCCATCGCCTGGAGCGCCTCTTCACGTTTTATTGAGCAGATGGCAGCGATTGACGCGATCTCCTACCTGCCCGATGACATCCTGGTTAAGGTTGATCGCGCCAGCATGGGGGTGAGTCTCGAAGCCCGGGAGCCACTTCTCGACCACCGACTCTTTGAGTATGCATGGACGCTTCCGCTTGGGCTAAAGAGCCGCGATGGCTCTGGTAAATGGGTATTGAAAGAGGTGCTGAGCCGCTACGTTCCGCGCGAGCTCTTCGATCGCCCCAAGACCGGATTTAGCATCCCGCTTGCGCTCTGGCTGCGTGGCCCCTTGCGCGAATGGGCCGAGGATCTGCTTTCGGAGCGTAAGCTGCGCGAGGGCGGGTACCTCGACCCGAAACCGATTCGGCTTAAATGGGAGGAGCATCTCTCAGGCCGCAATAACTGGCACCACTACCTCTGGTCCATCCTGATGTTTCAAGCATGGCTGGAGGCTCACGGCGCAGTGTAAATCTTAGAAGCGGGCAGTCGCCGACGCATCTCCTTTGCGGCGCAAAGCCCTCGTGAAAAGGAAGAGATCCCGATGTCCCAACGCGTTCTAGTTACCGGCGGCGCCGGCTTTATTGGTTCACATCTCGTCCGTGCGCTGCTCGCCGATGGCACCGAAGTCCGCGTCCTCGACAACCTTTTCGCTGGAAAACGCGCGAACCTCGAAGACGTGGCCAGCTCCGTTGAGCTTCTCGTC
>JBBRJW010000077.1:0-8154 GCA_038218705.1 Chthonomonadales bacterium
CTATCACGGCTGCTCCCGGGAAGTTGCCGACCTCATTTTCGCGGAACAGAGGTTTCTTCCGTCCGCGCGAGCCTACGATTGGCTTGGCGAAGGCATCTACTTCTGGGAATACGCGCCCTACCGTGCTCTGGAGTGGGCGCGACTAAAGTCATGCGAAGCGGGACCCGTCTCTGCGGTCATCCGGGCTACAATCAAGCTTGGCCGCTGCCTGAACCTTCTGGACATTGAGCATATTCCCGGGTTGAGCGATCTTTATGCCTCCTATGTGGAAACAACTGGAGGGGGGCGAATCGCTTCCAACACGGCACTCGGGGCGCACTTCCTGGATCGGGAGACAATTGACGGCTATTGCCGCGCCGTTGAGCTCCGAGCTGACAATAGCTTGCAGACGGTTCGTGGGAGCTTTGCTGAGGGCGACCCTATCTACCCGGGTTCAAAGATACTGGAGCGGGCTCATACCCAGATTGCCGTCCGCGATTCAACTTGCATCGTTCGGGTATCTCTGGTACAATTTGCCACGTAGGGCCCTGTTTTCTCGCCGACTGAATGATCGGAGAATATCATGAAGTATAAGAAGCGAGACCCACGCAGTCCGCAAGTGATCCAGGAAGCTATTGAGATGGTGCGGAAGATGACTCCCGAGGAAGCGAAAGCGTTTTTCGCGTACCGAACTCCTGGAATCGCAGAGACCGATATGACTGGCAGGTACTCCGACAGCGAGTCACGTCGCCCGGCCGCACACATGAAACCTTCTCACGCAAACACGTAGAAGCCCTCGGTTACTTCGTGGGCCGCAGCCAGTAACCTGACGAAGCGCGATTCCACGATCGCGGATCGGGAGGAGTGGAAGAAGGGTTAGCAGGAGCGCCAGCCGCCTGAGCAGGTACAATACCGCATGCCCCGTCGCAGCGAACCCGATTCCGACTCCGATGACGGCCTCTTCGCGGAGGCTCTACCCATTGGGACCGACCCCGGCACCGATGCGCCACTCGCCGCCCGCATGCGTCCCCGCACGCTTGCAGAGTTTGTTGGCCAGGAGCAGGTCGTCGGTCCAGGCACCCTGCTCCGCCGCGCCATCGAGCGCGACCAGCTCGCCTCCGTGCTCTTCTGGGGTCCGCCCGGAACCGGCAAGTCTACCCTCGCACAGATCATCGCCCGGGCCACTCGCAGCTACTTCGAGAACTACAGCGCCGTTACGAGCGGCGTGGCAGACGTCCGCAAAGTAATCGCGGCTGCCCGCGCCCGCCGCGCCGCGATCCGGCAGAAGACCATCCTGTTCGTCGACGAGATCCACCGCTGGAACAAAGCGCAGCAGGATGCGCTCCTGCCCCACGTGGAGGACGGAACCATCGTCCTGATCGGCGCCACCACCGAGAACCCGTTTTTCGAGGTGAACGCGCCGCTCCTCTCTCGCTCCCGACTTTTCCGCTTCGAGAAGCTCGGCCCCGAGGCCATCCGCGCTCTGCTAGAGCGCGCCCTCGCAGACAGCGAGCGCGGCCTCGGCGCGCTCCAGGTCAGCGCGGACCCGGACGCGCTCGACCACCTGGCCCACGTTGCCGGCGGTGATGCGCGCTCTGCCCTCAGCGCGCTGGAGACCGCCGCGCTCGCGGCTCCCCCGGACCCGGAGGGCCTCCGCCACATCACCCTCGCCCTCGCCGAAGAGGGAGCGCAGGAGCGCGCTCTCGCCTACGACAAAGATGGCGACGAGCACTACGACACCATCTCCGCGTTCATCAAGAGCCTACGCGGCTCCGACCCCGACGCGGCGCTCTACTGGCTCGGCAAGATGCTGCTCGCCGGCGAAGACGTGAAGTTCATCGCCCGTCGTCTGGTCATCCTCGCGTCTGAGGACATCGGCAACGCCGACCCGATGGCGCTGGTGCTCGCCAATGCCGCGGCGCAGGCTGTGATGTTCGTGGGCCTTCCGGAAGCTCAGCTCACGCTCTCCCAGGCTGTTATCTACCTGGCGGCCGCCCCTAAGAGCAACTCGGCCACGATCGCTATCGGCCGCGTGATGGCGGAGCTCAAGGCGAACGGCGCAAAGCGCGTGCCTGCGCCGCTTCGGGACAGCCACTACCCCGGCGGCAAGCGTCTCGGCCATGGCACGGGCTACCTCTACCCCCACGACTTCCCCGGCCACTACGTGGAGCAGCAGTACCTGCCCGAGGGCGTAGAGGGAACCCCATTCTACGAGCCTACCGACGAGGGCTCAGAGGCACGAATCAAGCGCCGCATGGCGGAGCGCCTCGGCGCAGGCGGCGAAGACGAAGGCCCTGTCGGCTAGCGGAGGTCCGGATTTCTGCGGCCGCCGACGGCCCAAGGAATGCGGTCCAGCATTCCATATCGGCGCGCCCGAACTATAGCGGTGTGTAGGATCCCGAAACCCAAAGCGCTTCTGTGCGAGTACCTCACAGAGCAAGTCGGCTCCCGGCGCGCCGTCAGCGATTCCCCGACAACGTCGGCCCATCGCGGTATAATAGAGGCCGCACAGCTACTAGAACCGGAGTCCCCGCGAATTGCCCCATCTCGCCCGCGCCATTCGAATCATCGTCGCACTGCTTCCGCTCCTCGCTCTGCGCGGTGCGGCGGAGCCGTCCGCACTGCCGGACCCTCAGGTCGAGTTCTTCGGCCCGGAGCGCGTCTATGCGGTCGGCAGCGCCGAGGTCCCGCTCGTCGGCGTTGTGCGGAACCGGGGCGCTGCGCCCCTGCCAGCAGGTGCACTGCGCGTGCACTGCTACGCCGAGTCCGGCCTCGACTACACCAGCGGCGACACCCGGCCGCTCCTGCCCGCACTCGCCCCCGGGCAGGCCGTCGCCTTTCGCTGGAAGCTATCCCCCTCGGCCGCCAACGGGGCGATGGTGGCGGGCCTCCTTCTCCGCTCCGCAGCGCCGTCGCCTTCGGCGGACGTCCCCGGCGGCGGCGCGCCGTGGCTTGGGGCCGGGCGCGCCACCATGGTATCGATACCCCGCTTCGGTTCCGATCCTCAGCTCCTCGGGGCCTCCGGGGCCAGCAAGCCCGCGCCGCACGCTTACGCGCGCCGAAGTGAGGCCGGAGTAGGAAACGACCGCGTCTGGCTTAAAGCGGCGGCGGCCGAGAATCGGACCCCGGTTCTCGCCCTCTCGGTGAGAGATGGCTCGCTCTGGCGCACGTGCGCGCTCACGTCGCGGATCGGCGAGGTGACCGCCTGCGAGGATGGTCAGTCCCCGTGGGCAGCATCGTTCCGATGGCGCACGTCTACGGCGCACGAGGAGAAGGGACTCGCCACGCTCACCCTCTCCGGAACCATTGGAACCCTCTGGCGCGCCGACCTGGAGTTTGTGTCGCGCCAGGACACCTGTGTCGTCGAGTGCCGGCTGCGCCTCACCGCAAAGCGCGCGCTTCGCGCCTTCGCCGTCTTGCCAATCCAGCTTCAGAGTACGCCAGAGCCCCGCGAGGCCGCGATGAATCGGGCCGACGGGTCGCCGCTGCCCGCGGGCCCCGAGCCAGAAAGCCTCCTCGGTCCCGGTGCGCGCCTCGCCGTGGCTCACCGCGACAACTCAACTTTCGGTATCTCGTGGCCCGAGGCCGGACCACTTGCCGATTGGCGAGCGGCCACTCTCCCGCAGGGCGATAGCCACTACGCGCCACAGCTTGGCGCAGAGTGGAGGCCCGGCGAGCGAGGCGACTTGATACTCCCGGAGACTCCGATCACCTTCTCATTTCGCTGCTTCGCGCTCGTGCCCAGCAGCGCCCTGCGCGACGCGGAACGGTTCGCCGCGCCATGACCGGTTCTGTTGGAGCGGGCCGCCTTCGGGCCCGGGCGTACGCCAAGATCAATCTGACCCTGGACGTCTTCAGCAGGCGCGACGATGGCTACCATTCCATCGCCTCTGTGCTCCAGTCGATCGCTCTGCACGACACGCTCGAAGTGTGGCCCACGGAGGGCAGCACAATAGAGTTCCGCTGCAACGCGCCCGGCTCGCCCGACGTGCCCCTCGACGCAACGAACCTTGTGGTGCGCGCGGCAATGCTGCTTCGTGAGCGCTGCGGAGAGCCGGGCCGCGGGGTCGCCATGGAGCTCACGAAGCACGTACCCTCCCAGGCTGGCCTCGGCGGGGGCAGTAGCGATGCCTCAGCCGCGCTGCTGGCCGTAAATCGCGCGCTCGCCCTCGGGGCTGACGCGCCGACCCTCCAGGCGTGCGCCGCAGAGCTCGGATCGGATGTACCGTTCTTCCTGGACGGGGGAACTGCGCTGGCGCGCGGCCGGGGCGAGAAGCTCACCGCACTCCCCGATATTGAGCCACTCTGGCTCGTGGTGGTGAAGCCCGATGAAGCGGTCTCCACGGGCTGGGCGTACGGCCAGCTCGATGCAGCCCCGGAGCGAGCCTCGCATCGGGCGACCGGTCGCATGGAGGTTGCCATCCGCGAGCGCGACCAGGAGAGGGTGATTGCCGGCCAGACCAACGACTTTGAGCTGCCGGTCTTCGCGCACTTCCCGAATCTCGCATGGCTGCACGATGAGCTGCAGATGGCGGGCGCGCTCGGAGCGCATCTCTGTGGAAGCGGCGCAGCCCTCTACGGAATCGCGCCGGACCGGCGCACCGCGAGCGCCATGGCGGCCCGGATGCGACCCCGCTACCCACAGACGTTCATAACCCGAACACTCTCGCGGGCGGAAGTCGACCCGTTTACCGAGCTTTCCAAGGAGCCAGATGACCTCCCCTCTTGAACCCACCCCTGCGGTAATAATGGCTGGCGGACGCGCCCGCCCGGAGCTCGAAGCCGTTATCGGGACGCCCATCCGGGCGATGGCGCTCGTGGGAGGAGAGACGCTGCTGAGTCTGGTGCTGAATGCGCTGGAAGCGGGAGGCTGCTCGCCAATTGTTGTGGTGGGCGAGGTACCCACAAGCCCGCGATACACGCAGGTGGACGATACCGGCGCGTTCGTAACGAACCTTTTTGCGGCGCTCGACGCTGCCCCGGAAGCGCCCTATCTCCTCGTCTCCACGGCCGATCTCCCCTACCTCACCGGCGAGTCCGTTGCAGATTTCATCCGCGGCGGGTCGGCAGAAGCAGCCGCAATGGGCGCAGGCATCGCCTGCCCGGTCATCTCCATCGACCAGTGCAACCGCCAATTTCCTGGCGTAAAGCGGACGGCAATCAAGGTTAAGGAGGGCGCCTACACAACCGGAAACCTCATGCTGGTTCGGCCCGAGTGCCTGCGCGCGCAGCGCTCGCGAATTGAGACGGCCTATGGCGCGCGCAAGAGCCCGCTTCGGCTGGCCGGAATGCTCGGCTTCGGCACCATCGTGCGGATGATCGCGTCTCAGACCCTCTCCCCCCGATTCCTCACTATTCCTCTCCTGCAGGAACGCGTCTCTCGCCTGCTCGGCGGGCCCGCGTGCGCCTACATGTGCCGGTATGCCGAGATCGCCACGGACATCGACCGTCCCTCCGATTTCGAGGCGATCTACGCCCTCGAGGCAGCGGAGAGGAAGTCGTGAACATGGCTTCGCACAACCTTGAATCGGCGCTTGCGAACGAGGTTAGGGCGATCGAGGCCGAGATGGGCGGCACTCTCTGCTTCCATGCGCGCGAGATCGCTTCAGGCAGGGAGTGGCACTACCGCTCGGAGCAGAAATGCCGAACCGCCAGCATCATTAAGCTGCCGATACTGGTTCATGTGGCCCTCTCTGCCGCCGAAGGCGTGCTGCAGTGGAGCGAGCCTCTGACCGTGACCGACAGCGAGAAGGTGGACGGATCCGGGGTCCTCACTCACCTCTCAGGGGGGCTCCAGCTCTCGCTCCGCGATTGCTGTGTGCTCATGACCATCGTGTCGGATAACACAGCGACGAACATGGTGATCGAGCGGCTCGGCGTCGACGCGATCAATACCCGGATGCGCTCGCTCGGTCTGGCGCTCACCACACTCTACCGCAAGGCCTATTCTCCAGATACTGACGCAAGCCGGGAGTTCGGGCTGGGAATGTCCACACCGGGCGAAATGCTCCGGCTCGTGACGGGGTTGGCTGAGCGGACGATCGGACCTGGGTCCGCCTGCGACGAGATGGAGACGATCCTCGGGCAGCAGTACTACCGCGATGGCATTCCGCGACTGCTCGATCCGGCCTGGAGCTATTCCGGCAAGACAGGCGCGGTTGACGGAGTACGCAACGATGTGGGCATCGTCATAGGCCCGGACGGACGCCGTATCGCGATGGCGATCTTCTGTCAGGACGTTTCAGACCTCCGCTGGACTGCAGACAACACCGGACTGATCGCGCAGGCTCGCGTTGCCCGCCTCCTCTGCTCCCTTTAGCCGCGTTCGGTGCCGTAGATCAACCTTAACAGACTTACATCCTCGGGCTCGCCAAGTTGTGTGCAGTGCTCATGGGCCGACCGGGGTTGCGCCAGGCGTTGGTCCTGGATGCGGCGCTCCCGGGAGCCCTCGAATCCCCTGGGAAAGACGGCCGGTCTGCGGAATCCCGCTGGCTCGCCACAGTGCCGGGCGCAGCGGCGATGCCCCCGCTGCTGCCCTCCCCGCTGACCGTCTGCTTCGCCTCACGCGCTTGCGGAGGACTCTGCCCGCGTCTCTCGCCGCCGTGGTGGAGCCGTGGGAGCGAGGGCGCGCCAGGCTGAAATAGGCCGGGCGCAGGTTATGCTCCGGCAGCGTGTCCACACCGCCAGATCCATGCCTTGCCACAAGCGCGGGGCAGGTAGCTGTCCATAGAGAGTAGTTCCAGCATCAAGCTTGGAACATGGCAATGTTTCCCCCGCACTCTAGAGAGCAGAACCGAGAGTGAACCGCTCAATGCCGTCGTCCATACCGACCGGGCATGGCCGCTGCTCCGACGATTTCGCTTCCGTAAGCTGCGGATTGCCAAGCGCGTTATAGCAGACGATGAATGAGCGGCGGTGCTGGGCCGACTCGTTGGCGCCGGAAGCATGCAGCAGATTGGAGTGGAAGAACAACACTGAACCTGGCGTCATCTCACAATAGACGCGCTCGAACAGTGGCTCCAACTGGCGGATACGCGACGGATCCGCCCCCGTCTGCGAACCGACCTTGCCGTGTTCCAGGCGGCCAAGTTTGTGCGAGGCGCGCAGAACCTGCAGGCAGCCGTTTTGCTGCGTCGCCGGGTCAAGGGCGACGAACGCGCTGATAAGGCTCGGGAAAACGAAGCCCTGATTGTACCAATAGCCGTAATCCTGATGCCATTCCCACGCCCCGCCCTGGTGTGCCTCTTTGAGCATCACTTTGCCATGAAAGAAGCTGACTTCCTCGCCAAGCAGCACACGCACCGTGTTGACAAGGCGCGGGCAGGTAGACGCCGACGCCCAAATATCGTTGCCGAGCTCATGCCAGATCGCCAATTTCGCCTGCTTGCCCGAAGCATCCTTGTTGCCGCGCGTCGTGGCAGCGAGGCGCCCACCACCCTCGACCTCCGCGATCATTGCCTCGACTTCTCGTCGGTGAAACAGGTCCGGAACCAGCAGGTAGCCATCCCGATGGTAGTTGGCAACCAGTTCTGCTGTCAAAATCATGGTTCATTCTCCTTATAGGTCCTGGTTAGAGTTCACTTTTCGTACGCGCCTTTGGCAGGGGCGGGTTTGCGCGGCTTGCCGTCCAGATCGAGGAAAGGCGTAGAGGGGAACGTCACGCCTTTGCCGATGGCCGGACTGTTCGCCCTGAGATGAAAATCGGCAGCGCTGCTGTCGCGAGATGCACGGACAAATAGCGGATCGGCAATGACATCGCCCTCGCCCATCGTCGGCGCGATGTTGCCGCCGAAATAGAGGTTGTGCGCGAAGACAATCGTTTTGCTCTTGCTGCTGGCGTTGACCGGCTCCGGCTTCTCACCCGCCGCGAGATCTGCAATCGGCGCGACCAGGATGTTGTTGAGGATCCGAACATCCTCCGAGTCGTTCGCAAAGATCTGGGGGTACTCAAGCTTCTTGGAGGCGCTGTTCATGTATGCTGTGTTGTTGATGATGTCTACACGATTGGCGCGGAAGGAATGGATGCCGGATCCGCCGTTGTCGAAGCATAGATTGCTCTGAACCAGGGTACGGCCCCGGAAGGAGGGCCCCGGACGCGATTTGGTCTTCTGGTTGACATCGAGAATGATCCCGTTGCCATCCGACGGACGGTTGATCTGTTTCCAGATCTCAAAG
>JBBRJW010000078.1:0-8113 GCA_038218705.1 Chthonomonadales bacterium
ATACGAGTGTTTGAGTACCTGCCATTCGCGAACGCGCCCACCACGGAGTCTTGAACCGCCATGAACCTCGTGCGCAAATACCTGAACTACATCATCTTCGCCGCCGTTGTGCTGGTGGTGGTCGGCATCGCCGTAAGCCACAGTCGGGGAGTGCATGCCCTGGTTGAGAACATGGGCAACGCGGATCCGGCGGTTCGCAGCAAGTCGGCGCTGGAGCTGATCCAGACAGAGCAGTTCTCCGACTCGATCACCGGCGAGTCGATTCGCACGCGCCTTAACGCGATCAAGGCGCTGGAATCGCTGGCGGATGATAAGAGCGTGGTGAAGGGGAGCGGCAAGGACGACCTGGACTACCGCTCTCAGGCGGTTAAGCAGTGCATTGCGCTATTGAAAGATACTGATAGGCCCGTGCGCGAGGCCGCCGTGGCAGCGCTAAAGCGCATGGACTATACCGCGCCGGACAATCTTAAGGAGCTGGTAAACGGCATTGGCGATGGCGACCCGGGTGTTCGCAAGGGAGTTGCGGCCACGTTTGTCGCTCCCGATGGCCTTGGTCCCCGGGCCGACGTAGTTGCGGCGATCATCGACAAGATGAAGGGCGATGGCGGCACTCGCGGGCCGGGCGGCGACATCCTCGGCAGCGCTCGATTTCTCAAGGAGGGCGCGCGCGCACTCGCCACACCCGCGCTGCTCACGATCCTGACTGCTCGAGACGACAAGGACCCGCGCAAATTCAAGAATGACGAGGGCGCCCGCAGCGGGGCGGCCGATGCGCTCGGCAAGCTCGGCGACCCGGCGGCAGTTGCGCCGTTGATCGGCGCAATGAAGGGCGACTCCCCCGCGGTGCGCCGCGTAGCGATCGGCGCGATCGCTCTCATTGCCGACCCCTCTGGCGAGCAGGCGCTGATCGACTCAGTCAACAATTCGGCCACGGACAACGAGGCAAGGCTTCAGGCCGCGGCAGGGCTGGGCAAGATCGGCTCGCCGCAGGCGATCGCCACCCTCATCCATGCGCTGAGCGACACAGACCTGAAGCTCCGCTCCGCTACCGTTGCCGCTCTGGCGCGAGCCGGTCGGCCCACCGCCGACGGTCCTGTAAATCATCAGGTGCTGTCGGAGCTCATTGCTGCACTCGGTTCTGCCGACGACGATGCACGGCTCGGCTCGGCCCAGTCGCTCGCAAAGCTCGGCGCGCCCGAGGCGAACGGCGCGCTGACGGGCGCGCTCCGAAACGGCAAGGAGCCCGAGCTCCGTGCCGCAGCCGCATCCGCCCTCGGCTTTGCCCACAATATCGGGGGAGTGCAGCCGCTGATTGCGGCGCTGAGCGACCCGGACGGCGACGTGCGCGAGGCGGCGCGCGACGGACTCTCCGCGATCGGCATCGAGGCGACCCCGGCGCTCATCGGCGCAATGGAGCGCGGCCAGACCGACGCCTTCTATGCCACCGAGGCCATTGCCCATCTTGGCAGCGCGGCCCTGCCTGCGTTGCAGCGCGCCGCGCAGGATGCTTCTCACCCCGTGGGACAGCGGTGGGCGGCGGTAGCGCTGGGCGAGCTCGGAGTGGCGGACGCCACCCCAACGCTCCAGCAGCTTGCGCGCAGCTCTGACCCGGACGTCTCCTTCGTCGCGAAGTCGCAGCTCGACCGCCTGGGCGCTGCGGAGTAACAGGCGCAATCCTGAGCCATCTTTCGTACGATTGACTTTTTCGCATATCGTGTGATACTCTGTCTCAACAACCACATAGTTCGCTTCTTATCACGAGTGGTCTAGGGAACCGGCCCGATGACGCCACAACAACCACCCGCTCCTCTTTTGAGGACGGGCAGGTGCTAAATCCGAGCAGCGTCTGGCTGCAAGCTGCAAGATAAGAGAGCGTAGGGCGCGAAAAAGCGCGAGGCTAACCCCTCGCGACCTACCATGCCATTACGACCTCTTCTGCTTCTGCGGAAGAGGTTTTTGTCTGAATGGTGCGCTGCGACCCCTGCCCCTCCGCCTTCGTGATGCGTTCCATCTTGCTCATCGCTCCCCGCACCACGCGCTTGCGCCGTGGGCGGCGTCTCGCCGAAAGGAACTGGAACTCAGATGTCCGATTACAACCTCTTCACCTCCGAAAGCGTCAGCGAAGGCCATCCAGACAAGCTGGCGGACCAGATCAGCGACGCAGTGCTCGACGCGCTTCTTGCGCAGGACACCGGCGCGCGCGTGGCGCTCGAGACATTCCTGACACGCGGCCTCTGCGTGGTGGGCGGCGAGCTGACCACCGAAGCCTACGTAGAGATCGCGGACGTAGTGCGCGAGACCATCTGCAGCGTGGGATACACGAAGACCGACTACGGCTTCGACGGCCAGACCTGCGGCGTAATGCTCGCCATTCAGAAGCAGTCGCCCGACATCGCCCAGGGCGTGGATCGCGCTGACCCCGATAGCCAGGGCGCAGGCGACCAGGGCCTCATGTTCGGCTATGCCGTGAATGAGACCGCGAGCCTGATGCCGCTCGCACTCACCATCGCCCACGACCTCACCCGCAAGCATGCCGAAGTGCGCCGCGCCAATCCCGAGCTGGGCTTCCGGCCCGATGCGAAGTCGCAGGTAACCATCGCGTACACGCCCGACGGCAAGCACGACCATATCGAAACGATCGTGTTCTCCACCCAGCACGATGCCGCGCACACTCAGGCGAGCGTGCAGGCCAATGTTCAGGAGTACATCATCAAGCCGGTCCTCAAGCACTATGCGGACGTGAACAAGGGGAACATCAAGTATCACATCAATCCGACCGGTCGGTTTGTGGTCGGTGGCCCGCAGGCGGACACCGGCGTAACGGGCCGAAAGATCATTGTCGATACGTATGGGGGCGCGGCTCGCCACGGTGGCGGCGCATTCTCAGGCAAGGATCCCTCCAAGGTGGACCGGTCGGCCGCGTATGCCGGCCGCTACATCGCCAAGAACATTGTGGCCGCCGGCCTGGCCGACCGGGTCGAGATCCAGCTCGCCTACGCCATCGGAGTTGCGGAGCCGGTGAGCGTCCTCGTCGATACCTTCGGCACCGCAAAGATTCCCGAGCGTGAGATCTCCCGCAAGGTCCGCGCAGCCATCGACCTTCGCCCTCACGCGATGATCGAGCGGCTCGAGCTGCTGAATCCGGCAAAGATCAAGTACCTGCAGACCGCAAAGAACGGCCACTTCGGTAACCCCTCGTTCCCATGGGAGCAGACCGACCTGGCCGCAAAGCTCGGCTGAGCGAACTCGCACTGCAAGTGACGATGGCTGTGGGCCGGGCAGAGGCGAGCGCCTCCGCCCGGCCCGCGTTCCAACTAGGCCGCCCCAGAAGTGCCGGATGCGGCCACTCCCTCCAATGAGAGGCTGAATATGTTCGTGATGTCTTACTTCCGTACGGAGGCCGAAGCGCTCCACCTTGCCGTGAGCCGGAATGGCCTTCACTGGCGACCGGTGCTGGGCGGCAGGCCCGTGCTTCTGGGCGAAGTTGGAACCCGCACTTTGCGCGATCCCTTCCTGTTCCGCGACGTGAATGGGGGCTTCCACCTGCTCGCTACCGATGGTTGGCGCTCCGAGTGCATCGTCCATGCCACGTCGGAGGACCTTCTGACCTGGTCGCCGCAGCGACTCATCCCCGTGATGGCGGGCGTTACCGGCTGCCGCAACTGCTGGGCGCCCGAATGCTGCTTCGACCCCGATCAGGGGATCTACTGGCTGTTCTGGTCTTCCACCATATGGGATGGCGTCGGGACGGATCCGGGCCATCGGATCTGGGCGACAACGACGCGAGACTTCCAGGTCTTTACGCCGGCCGAGCCCTTTTTCGACCCTGGATACAGTGTTATTGATGCCACGATCGCAGCGACGAAGCACGGCTTTCTAATGGCGTACAAGGATGAGCGCGGCACAAATAGTCGCGGCACAGAATACAAGGCGATTCGAACCTGCGCCGCCGCGCGCATCCCCGGACACTGGGAAGACTTCTCCGACCTGCTCACCCCCGCGCTCACGGAAGGTCCCACCCTCCTCGACGCCGGTAACCGGTGGATCATGCTCTTCGACCACTTCATGGATGGCCACTTCGGGGCGATCGAGAGCGAGGATCTCCTGACCTGGCGCTCGGTTACAGATCGCGTGGAGATCCCCTTTGGGCCTCGCCACGCCAGCGTGATCTCCCTAGACCCGGCTGCATATGCGCGCCTGGAATCCCTCGTCTGACGCCCGGTCGCTCTCCGCCACTGTGAGCGACAGCTCCCAGCCATGCGTGCCAGCTTCTGTGCGCCACGCCAGCGATTCCCGGCCAGGCCCGGGCTCTCTCCTACCGTGTATCGAGGATAGGCAGAATCGGTGCTCCTCACGAGACGCTCCGTGCCGGGGAGCCTCCACCAACCGAGCTTATGGACCGGGCGGTGAGTCGGATCTCTCCAGGATTCGGTCGCCAGTCGGCAGGGTAACGTTCGCCTTGGGCGGCTCGTCTAAGCAGCGAAACCTCCCCTCATTTTCCGTTCGTCAAGGATGGCGACGCATCAGCCGGGGATGGGCGCGGTTGCTAAAGGAGCGCACGGTATGAGAAACAGAGTTCAACGAATCGTTCGCGCCGCGCTGACGCCATTGCTGGCGGCGCTGGCTCTCGGAAATGCCGGGGCGCAGGGCATTCTCTACCCGGGGCCTATCATGCCAACTCCGATGCCACGTCCGTGGCCGGGCCCAAGGCCGCTCCCTCCTCCCTTTATTCAGCCATTCTATGTCAAGGACCTTCGGGTCACCACCACCATCCGCGATGCCGTGGCGGAGACTACAGTTCAGCAGACCTTCGTGAACACGGCCTCGGTCCCGCAGGAGGGAACTTACCTGTACCCGCTGCCGGAGGGCGCAATGCCCACCGCGTTCAGCATGACCATCGGGGACCGGACCGTTGAGCCGAAGCTCCTGACGCACGATGAGGCGCGAGCGATTTATGAAGGCTACGTGCGCCGCTACCGTGACCCCGCGCTGCTGGAGTACGTAGGCAGAAACATGCTTCAGGCGAGTGTCTACCCGATCCCTCCGCAGGGCGAGCGCACACTTCGGATGCGCTACACCGAGGTCGTAAAGCCCCAGAGCGGCATCGCGAAGTACACCTACCCGCTCTCAACGTCTCGTTTCGGCGCACGTCCCGTTGGCGTGGCGTCCGTCGTGATCAAGTTACAGACCTCCTCCCCGATCAAGAATGTCTACTCGCCGACGCATGACCTCGGGGTGCGCAAGATCGACGATTTCCACGCGACTGCATCGTGGGAGGGAGCGAACGACAGCTCCGACCGCGACCTGACGCTCTTCTTCAGCACGGGTGCCTCCGAAGTGGGGCTCTCCGCGCTCACCTATCGGAGCGGAGACCGCGACGGCTACTTTACGCTGCTCGCCTCGCCGCGCGTGAAGATCGACGCAGCGAGGATTCTGCCGAAGAGGGTCGTGTTCGTCCTCGATAGGACCGGCTCAATGAACGGCAAGAAGATCGAGCAGGCCCGCAAATCGCTCCTCTTCTGCCTCAATAGCCTGCGGCCCAGCGATCGATTCGATGTGATTACCTTTAATGAGTCGGCCGACGTGCTGAGTACGTCACTCATGGAGGCATCCGAGGCTAATGTGGCAAAAGCGCGCCATTTCGTCGAGAACATCGAAGCTGCTGGCGGCACCAATATCGATGAGGCGATGCGGGCCGCGATGAAGCTGATCCAGGCGGAATCGGGCGAGGCGCGCATGGTTGTCTTTCTCACAGACGGCCTTCCGACCGTGGGCGAGACCAACATCAACACGATTCTGCAGCATGTCCGCGAGATGAATGGGGCCGGGAGCGGTGTCGCCGACCAGAAGGGCCGCCATGCACCGGGAGCGCGCATATTCTGTTTCGGGCTTGGCTACGACGTCAACGTGCCGTTCCTCGATCGCCTGGCAAATGAAGAGAGCGGCGACTCCGACTATGTACGACCCGAGGAAGACGTCGAGGCGAAGGTGAGCTCGTTCTTCGCGAAGGTGAGCTCGCCAGTTCTCTCGGACGTTCGGCTCGCCTTTGATGGCGGCGAGGTATACGACATCTACCCGAAGGTAATCCCGGACCTCTTCAAGGGCTCGCAGCTTGTGATCACGGGCCGATTTCGGGGCAAGAACCTGGGGCCCGTGCGCCTGATTGGCCGATCGGCGGGCGCGGAGCAGACCTTCGCGCTGGCAGCGCAGTCTGGAGAGGCGGGCGGGAGCAACGACTACCTGCCGCGCCTCTGGGCAGCCCGAAAGCTTGGCTACCTGGTCGACCAGGTGCGTCTCTCCGAAAACCCGGCAGGCAAGCAGGAGATTCTGGACGAGATCATACGCCTCTCGCGGGAGTATGGGATTATCACGGAATACACCTCGTTCCTGATCGACGAGGATCAGATCCGACAACTGGGTCTCCGCGATATGAACGGGACCGCCCTTGCGCCAGGAGCACAGGCGTGGGAACTCAGCACAGGCGCAAATGGCACGATTCTGCGCGAAGAGATCCGCCGCCGGTCGCTCCAGTTCGGAAGCAATGGCGCGGGGGTGACGAACCAGAGCGCCCGGGCAAACGATCTGCGAAAGACCGATCAGGTTTTCTCGCGGTACCAGAATAGCCTTGGAAGCGTGGATGCACAGCTGGGGCGTGGCGGTCTCGTGGCGGGAAAGGCGAGCCACGGAAACGCACTGTATGACTACGCCCTGGCCGGTTCCGCGGGACCACAAGGTACCCGGGGACTACCCGCTGCCGCGGATGGCGCGAACGGGTCGGCCGCTGCCGCGCAGTCGCAGGTGGTCGTGCAGGCAGTGGGCGACCGTACCTTCTACCGGCAGGCAAACAATGTCTGGCAGGATGGGAGCTACGACCCGAAGAAGCAGGTGACGATCGTCAAGGTGAAGGAGTTCAGCGACGCGCACTTCGCGCTGTTGAAAGCGATTCCATCCCTCGCGGCCTACTCCTCGGTAGGCGATGAGATCATCATCCGGGTGGGATCGCGCGCGGTGCAGATTGGTCCGGACGGCAAAGCGGACCTGACGGACGCCGAGATGAAGCAGCTCGTCGGCGGATAGTCACCGGGGTGCGCAGACGATGGGGCCCGGCCAGTGGGAGATACTCCCCACTGGCCGGGCCCCTGTCCTCTGTTCGGCGGGGCTTCAGCCGATGGCCTGCCGGTAGGCTGCAAGCGCTTCGGCGCTGAAGCAGGCGAAGATCACCTTCCCGGGGAACTCGCTGGCGGCGAGGGCCGCCCGTGTCTCCCGCACGCCGATAGCCGTAGCTCGCTCCAGCGGGAAGTGATAGACTCCCGTACTTATGGCTGGAATGGCGATGGTCTCAAACCGGTTTTCGCGGGCAATTGAAAAGACACCCCGATAGCAGGAAGCGAGCAGTTCGTCCTCGTCATGATCGCCGCCCCGCCAGACCGGGCCGACAGTGTGAATGATGTGGCGCGCGGGGAGATTGTACCCGCCCGTTATCTTCGCCTCACCGGTACGACAGCCTCCGAGCAGCAGGCACTCGGTCTTTAGTTCCAATCCCGCGGCACGATGAATAGCGCCGTCGACGCCGCCGCCGCCGAGGAGCAAGGCGTTCGCGGCGTTCACAATCGCATCCACTCTTAACCTCGTGATGTCTGCCTCAACCGCTTCCATCCGCAGGTCATCGTCTCCGCCATACGCCATCTCCCGCCCCCATTTCCGGCTGGGTACTTCGGTATCCCTGTCGCCGTTTTGTTACCTCTATCGGATCGCTGCCCTGTCCGTTACCAGGCAGCAGCAATTCTTCCTGCTGGCAATCGCCCTCTACTGCCTGGCGGTCGGGCACCTCGTGCTTATGCGCCATGAATGCCTCGCCAGCACCGTCTTCGACCTCGGTATCTTCGACCAGTCCGTCTGGCTCCTCAGCCGAGGTAACTCGACTCCTAACCAGTTACGAAACATCCGCATTCGTAAATCGATCCAGATTCATGATGTCATTTTTCGGATCATACTGGTCCAAGCTTTTCGGCCAAGCTAGTCCAACCGTTTTCGGCCAAGGTAGTCCAGACCCCTTGACAGCGAACGTGTCGGAATGTAGGCTTCCTCCCATCAATTGAGGGGAGGGACGCCG
>JBBRJW010000079.1:0-8012 GCA_038218705.1 Chthonomonadales bacterium
CTGCTGCTGCTGATAGACTTCGCGGCGGTCTGCTTTTTCCTGAGCCTCGCCATGATCGGGATGATCGTGACTCGCATGCAAGAGCAGTCCCAGGCGCTCGCTGCAGAGCACCGGGAGCAGCTCGCCGATATGGTCGACCGCACGGCGGAGCTGGCACGGCTAAACGAGGAGTACGCGGAGCACATCTCGGCGCTCGAGAGCGCCAACGATGCCCGGCAGGAGAGCTTTGAGGCGGAAGCACGGAGGCTTACGCAGCAGGCGTTCGAGGCGCTGCAGGGCCAGGTGACAGCCAACGCGCGCCAGATGGAGGCCGTGAATATGGCTCTCCAGTACCATCGCGCGGAGTTAAAGGATCTCCACACTGGTTTCCGCACCGTGGAGGCTGCGGTCCGCCCGATGCTGCCGGAACTGGATGAAGGCACTTCCGCTGCGATCGCTGCGGCAGAGGAGGCCGAAGACGAGGAACCGCCCGCGCCACTACCGGCAGAAGACGCTGACGCCTCCGAGCCCAGGGAGTTAGCGCTCGTTGAGGACAAAGCGACCGTGCCGGAAGAGGTTCTGGCTGCAGAGATCCCTGAAACCGATCCGAATGGCGCTGAGGCCACTGCGCCCGCGGAGGCCGAGCCCACGCATGCACAGCCCGGGCTGCCCGCGGACGAGACCGCGCCCTTACAGGAGACTGGCGCGAAGGACGAAGTGAGTGGCGCTGAGCGGGAGGCCGCGGAGCCGGCGGACGACGCTCTCCTGGCGGCAGGAAGCGATCGAGATGGCGACCCTCCGGTCGCCGCAGCCGAGCCGGAGCCGACCCACGCGGGCTGGAGCGATCAGACCATCAACGATCCATCGACGATGATCGCGCGTACAATTGAGTTTGACGTCTGGGCCGAGAGCGACGCTCACGAGGACCTCGCCTCGGAACCGGCGCCCTCATCCGGGCCGGGCGAAGGGGGATCGCCCGAATCCCCGCATGCAACAGAGTACGGGTCAGGCGAAATAGAGGCGGGTGGGCTGCTCGGCTCGAACGAGGCCGCGTGGTTCATGGGCGACGAAAGCGCGTCCGTTCCGGTAGGATCCGGGGTGTCGGATGGAATTGATGAGAGCCTGCTTGCCAGTCCTGGTGAGAGCGAGAAGGGGAGCGGATACGGTGTCGATGCGCTCGATGCCGCCGCGGCTCCGGCGGGCTCGGCCGGTGACGTAGCGTCGCTCGCGCACGAGACAGACCCGGCGGAGGCCGAGAGCGCTCAAGACGATGCGAGCCCTCCGGCCGGCGCTCTTGACCCTGCTCTGGATGCGAGCGCATCGCGGGCCGGCGGCACAACGGCCGGAAACATGGATAGCGCCGAGCACGCGCTCTCCTCCCTGATGCAGGAGGCGCAGGACGCGCTTCAGTCGCTCCGAGACCAGGTGGAAGCCGGGATCTCGGGAGGCGAACCGCCGGAGCCCCAGCCTCAGGCTACTCGCACCGCCACGCCGTTCCGTAGGTTCGGGCGCCGGCACCGCTCCTCCTGAGCTGAAATGCCAGATCACGAGCCCTGCCTCTCCGATCTCCTTGCCCGGTTTGGGTCAGCGCCTGCCGGGACTGCACCGCTCTGCCCGATCTGTTCGCAGGCTGCGCATGGCGCGCTTCGCGGCCTCCGCGCATTTGCTGCCGAGTACGTGAATGACCCCGCGGAGCGAGCCCGCCTTCGGGCCGCGCGGGGCTTCTGCGGGGCCCACTCTGAGATGCTCGCGAACGACGGGCAGGCGCTGGCCATTGCCATTCTGATGAGTGATCTCGCCGACGAATGGGCCCAGGAGTTCGCTGCGGAGACCGGAAGACACGCGCGCCCCCGGCTCTGGCGCAGGCGAGCCCCTACGGCCCTGGAGTGCCCGGGCTGCACGATGGAGCGCGAGGCGGAGGAGCGAGCGATAGGGGCTCTGGCCGATGCGCTCCATCTGGGCGAGGTGCGAAGCGCCATGGAGGCAGGATCGCCGCTCTGCGCAGCGCATGCATCGCGGCTGCTTGCCGGCTCGCCCCGGGGCGATCGGGAGTGGCTGCGGGCAGAGGTCCTGAAGAAGCTGCAATCACTCGGCGAGGAGCTGGCCGAGAGCGTCCGGAAGAACGACTACCGCTTCCTGGGGGAGAGCTGGGGCGAGGAGAGCACTGCCTGGAGGCGAGCCCTGGGGCTGCTGAGACGCCCGGAGCGGTAGGGCCGCTCCGGGACCTGGCGAGGCTACAACAAAACAGAGCCGGGGATCCCTCCAGTGGAAGGGATCTCCGGCTCATCATTCTGGTGGGCGCTCAGGAGCCCTGCTGCGCGCCACTACGAAACGGCAACCGACTCCGGCTGAGCGGCGATCTCGGGGAGTCGCGGCATCTCCAGCGGCGGTCCATCGAGTGCAAGGATTCGCTCCTGCTCCGCCACCGCCTCGGGAGTCAGAATCGACTCGACCACCTGGCGTGCGTTGAGAACCTCCTTGACCATTGAGCCGCTCTTGCCAAGAGTTATCAGCGCGAGCTCACGATCATCGAGGCCAGCCGTTCCGATCAGCGCGTTGCAGAGACAGATTCTGTTCTCCACCTCTTCAGGGCTGCCACCCAGGCGCAGGTACTGCGCGGCCGGCATAGCAGGACAGATATAGGTCTCTTTCGTGGCGCCTTCGGCGGTCTCCTCAAAATGGGACTGCAGGAGGTAGCCACGGTTGCAGAGCCTTGGTCGGGCCTCATAGATTTTCGGGTCGGAGAGTGTGCCCGGCATCTCCACGAACTTCAGCGGGTAGCCAGTGGGCGACAGGCGATTCGAGGTCTTTACCTGAGTCTCACCGCGCTGGTTGCCCGCAACGATATTGCTCCGGAGATCGTCGCGCATTCCAGAGTCGGTGCAGAGAGCGAACCGGGAGCCCACCTGAATTCCGTATGCGCCGCGGCTCTGCCACTCCAGAAGATCCTCGCGCGTTCCGCCATTGCGGAATGCGCCGGCTACGAAGATGGGGACGCCGAGCTTCCGAACCTTATCGAAGTAGCTGTCGATATCATCGGACGCGCCGAATTCCACTTTATCGCGCGGCGGCGCGTTATGCCCGCCCGCCTCATGATTCTCAAGCACAAATGCGGAGGGCCCATGCCCGTATTTGGTCATCCACGAGTCGAGCATCCGCTTGGCAAACGCGAAGTTGGAGAGGATCGGCAGCAGGTGGGGCTCGCGTGTGTCTGCGAGAAGCTCCCCGGCGTTATCCTCCGAGATATCCATCGCGACGGCAGTGCCCGTGCCAGTAAGGATCGGATACGAGACGCTCATGCCCGATCGGAACCGGTTGACGATATCGGGCAGCTCCATCGGTACGCCTGCACCGCAGAGCAGGGCATCGACACCGGCGTAGAGCGCTCCGTAGATGGTCGGAAGGACGGTGAGGGTGGCCTTCCACATCACGTTGATGCCGATCTGCCCGCGATGGCCGATGCGCGCGCGCATCACTTCCACGTAAGCGGCAATGGCGGCGAGGCGGCGCGGGAAGTCTGCGCGGCGAGGATCTACGACGTCCATCGGCGAAGGGCGCGTGTGACGCGATCCACCCGGCGCGTACGAGAGAAGCTCTTCGACGTATCGAGCAATGGGGAAGGTCTTGGCCAGCTCAATTGCGATTTCGTCGCCGCGCCGAACCTCTTCTATTACAATATAGCGGAGGCCTACGCCAGAGACTACGCCCAGCGCGCCGAGCCGAGAGGTTGCACATGCGAGATGCGCGCTTGAGATATGAGCGCCCATACCGGCCTGTATAAGCTGAGGCAATCCCTCGCAGATGTTTTGCATTCTTATCCTTCCAGGCCGCCCGGGGTCGCAAGCGCCCACAGGGACCGGACCCTCAATCGTCGGCAAAAGAGGTGAACTCCCCCTCTGCGCCGCATTCTAACCTGACAATTGCCCCTTTATCATACCACACAACCTCGATGCCAACGGAGAATCCTCACATGCCTGAACTGCAGTCCGCATCTGTAAAACTTGCTCGCGTTGAAAACGGCGGCCTACTGTTTACCGACAACCCTGCGGGAGTAAGCGGTGTTGACGCAGGCTACTCGCTCCCCATTGGGGCGCAGACGCTCTGGTTCTTTGGCGATGTCTTCCTGACCGACATCCACTCAGTACAGCGCCGGTATACCGGAGGGGTGAGCAATTGCGCTCTTGTTGTGCCCACGGGCCGAGGCACGGAACCCCTGAAAAAGTATCGCTTCCTCACGAACCCCGCCACCGGGCAGGCGCGAGTGGTGATTCCCTATGTCGGCGCAGAAGGCAATGAGACCCGGGTGTGGCCCTATGGCGGCTGGTACAGCCAGGAAGACCGCGCTGCTTATCTCTACTATGGGCGGTTCCGTACGACGGGGACCGGGGCGCTCGATTTTCGCAATGTTGGCTACGGTCTGGCGCGCGCCTCGACCGAGCCGATCGACTCGCTCACGTTTCATCGGCTGCCCGATGCGGACGGCAGCGAGAACTGGTGGGCAGAAGCGCCGGAGCATCCTGTCTTCGGGCTCGCTGTTGTTGGCGGCATGGGCGGAGACCAGATCGGTATTATAGGCGAATTGAAGCGAGATGGGCGCCACGTTGGCAAGCTCGCGCGCGTGAACCGAAAGGAGATCGCCAATAGCGCGGCTTACCGATATTTCTCGGGAACGCCTGCTGAACCCGCGTGGAGCGCGGACCCATTGAAGGCCGCCGATATCGAGGGGCTGAACGATTTTCCGGGCGAGCTTTCCGTTCGCTACAATGCCTGGCTTGGCGGCTTTCTTGCCATACACTCCGTCAATATCGATGAGCGCCTGCGGCTGAGCGTCGCGCCGCATCCGTGGGGCCCCTACCGCCCAATCGGCGAAGTGGGCGCGCCGCACCAGCTCTTTGCGAAGGCGATGTGTTACGCTGGCAAAGAGCATCCTGAGCTGCAGGGCGAGGATGGGCGCATCCTCTACATCACCTACGTCGACAACCAGCGCTACTGGCTGCAGCTGCTCAAGGTCACCCTGGAGCGCGGATAGAGGGGTGAGCGCGAGCGGCTCATCGACTGCCCGCGGGAATGGCGACGGGAGCAACGGGTGCGCCTGTCTGCTTGCCGTGATGGAGTGAAGCAGGATCGATCTGCTCTTGACGGCCGAGAATAAACCATCCGAGGATCAGTGCTGCGGCGATCACCAGCGTCAGCAGCAGCGCTGCCACTGGAGGCGAAACGGACCGGGAGCGGTCCATGGCCCAGAGCTCCCTTCTTCCTTGCAATCAGGGCAGAGGGTACGAGACGTCGGGCTGGAAAAGTGCGCCATGGCAGAGCCCTGCGCCGCCCCATGGCCGAAGCCCGTATCCCTGTGGATCGTATCCGGCGTACGGATCAAAGTGATAGTCGGTCTTCTTCGGATCGAGCACGGCTCCGGTCCTGTGCCACCGCGCGTGCCCGTCGGCATAGAGATAATTCGCGCCGGCTGTATGGAGCCACATCGAAGCCATCGTCACCTGGTTGTTCGGCCCAACGCCGTAGTTGTGATCGACGCCGCCGTTTACGTTCGCGCAGCCACCCGCCGCCCCACTGAAGCCGACATACTGGCAGGCGTTGTTGGTGATATAGCAGTCGAGCATGGGCACCGCGAACGAGTAGCCGGCAATTCGCACTTTCCCGAGCCCCTCCCATAGCAGGATAATTCCCGAAGGAGTGGAGATGCCCGCTGACGGAAAGGCGTGGAAATTCCCGTTGTAGGTATAGGTGACCTCGGCAGGAGTCTTACCTGGGAGGGCCGGAACTGTGGACGGGAGCAGCGCACTGGAGGGACACGCGAGAACTTTCCAGTTCTTGATGTACGACTGGGTGGAGTTTGCCCAGAAAACGGCGTAGTCGGCCTGCTCGGTAGGATCAGAGGCTTCCCAATCAGGCGGAACGTCGTGCTGGTACCCGGTCAGCCAGCCGACCGAAGGGTCGAATCCAAAGGAGAGAGGGTGCCGCTCATCGTAGTCCTGAGTGTACATCAGGATTCCAACTCCGAGTTGCTTGAGATTGGACACACACGCGGCGGCTCGCGCCTTCTCCCGGGCCTGCGCGAACACGGGGAAGAGCAGAGCGGCGAGAATGGCAATGATGGCAATCACTACCAGCAGCTCAATTAAGGTGAATCCGGACTTTGGAGCGGTGCGCAAGCTGGCCCTCCGTGGACTTGTTCAATTCCATGGGCGAGGTGGCGCAGGTTGATGGCTGTGACTGCGCGTGCGGGCACCGAGTGCCCGCAGCCACGACCGATCGCTGCGCCCAATATGTTCCAGCGGGGGAAACTTACTCGAATTATATCTGGGAAGCGTCAAACTGTCAATAAGCAGGAGGCTCCGCGCCTGTCGGCTCGATGGCCGAGCACTGGCCGGGCTCGTATCTCCATTTCGCTAAATGGCCCGCAGCTTGTTCACCTCGTTCTGTATGTTGACCAGCTTGGCATACTCGCCGTCTACTTCCATCAGCTCGTCGTGCGTGCCGCACTCCACCATTTTTCCGTCCTTCATCACCACCAGGCGGCTCGCGTTTCGGAGCGTGCTGAGGCGGTGAGCGATCGCAAAGGTGGTGCGATTCTGGACCAGGCGGGTGATCGCCTCCTGGATCTGCTTCTCGGTCTCGGTATCGACGCTCGCCGTAGCCTCGTCGAGTATCAAGATTTTGGGGTCGTGAAGAATGGCACGGGCGATTGAGATCCGCTGGCGCTCACCGCCCGAGAGGCGCTGCCCTCGCTCGCCAACCTGCGTATCGTAGCCATCGGGGAACTTCATGATGAAGTTGTGGCAGTTGGCGGCCTTCGCCGCGCGCATGATCTCCTCGATCGAGGCGTCCGCTTTCGCGTAGGCGATATTGTCGCGGATCGTCCCGGGGAAGAGGAATGGTTCCTGCAGCACGATTCCAAACTGGCGATGGAAATCTTCCTGTCGGATCTTACGGATATCGACGCCATCGATCTTTATCAGTCCTTCGGTCACGTCGTAGAATCGTGAGAGGAGGTTGATAATCGTCGATTTTCCGGCCCCGGAATGCCCGACGAGACCGATCATCTCGCCGGCTTCCACCTTCAGTGTGAAATCGTCCAGCACGCGCTTCGCCTTGTCATAGGTGAAGGAGACCTCTTCGAACTCCACGTCGCCACGGATATCGGGAATCGATTCTGCGTCCGCGGCGTCCTGAATGTCGGGAACGGTGTCGAGGATCTCAAACACCCGCTCGGCCGCCGTGAGGCTTCGAGTCGACCAATCTACCACCCGGCTGAAGTTCTGAAAGGGCGCGTAGAACTGGCCGAGGTAGCCGAGAAACATCGTCAGGACGCCGGCGCTCATCACATTGCCCAGGACTTTGTGGCCGCCAAAAAGGAAGACGATGTACGTTCCGAAGCTCATTAGCAGAGCGAGAACCGGCCAGTAGACGGCCCAGAAAGCATTCGCTGAGTAACTTGCCTCGAAAACGTTTCGGTTCCGATGGCCGAAGTTGCCCACCTCTCGCTCCTCCTGTGCGAACGCCTTCACGACGCGCATTCCCGTGAGGGTGGTGTTGAGGGCGGAGTACATCTTGCCGATTCGATGCCACACATGGTGCCATCTGCGCCGGGCGCGGGGCATGAACCACGCGGTGAGCGCATAGATGAACGGGCCGGGAGCGAGCATGAGCAGTGCGAGCTGCCAGTTGAGGCGGAAGAGTATCGCGCCGATGCCGAAGAGCATCAGGACGTTGTTCACGAGCCAGGGCAGGCCTTCCGCGATGAAGTCCCAGAGGTTATCGGTGTCGTTCGTCATGCGCGACATCATTGACCCTGTCGACCGCTTATCGTAATAGGAGAGCGAGAGCTGGTTGAACTTGCGGTAGAGCGTCATCCGGATGTCCATCGTGACCCGGCCGCCGAGCCAGGGGTTGAGCCGGCGCTGGCCGTATGTTATCAGCGCACCGAAGACGCGCGTAACAATGAGCACGAGGATGAGCTGTACGAGTCTCGGCCATGCGGCCAAGCCCTGATTGCCGAGGGCGTTGGTGATCGG
>JBBRJW010000080.1:0-7998 GCA_038218705.1 Chthonomonadales bacterium
CGCGCGATTTGTGGCAGCAGTCATCGCGCGCGACAGCGCCGCCGTGCGCCAGCTATTTGCCGAAGAGCCCTCGCTCGCCGCGCAGATAGACGGCCCCCATTTCGCATTCGACTCGCCCGCGATCGTCATCGCCGCCTCGCATGGTGACCGCGAGATGGTGCTCACACTGCTGGAGCACGGCGCAGACATAGACGCGCGGTCGAAATGGTGGGCCGGTGGCTTCGGAGTGCTGCCAAATCGGGACGTGGAGATGGCAGCGTTCCTCGTGGAGCAGGGCGCGACCATCGATATATGGGCCGCAGCAAGCCTGGGGCGCATCGACCTGCTGGCCGCGATGCTGGATGCCGACCCGACCCTGGTCAACGCTCGCGGGGGCGACGGGCAGGGGCCGCTCCACTTCGCGAACTCGGTACCCGTGGCGGAGTTCCTGCTTGCGCGCGGCGCTGAGATCGACTTCCGCGATCTAGACCATGGCTCGACCCCCGCACAGTGGCTGCTGGTGACGCGTCCCGACGTCGCCGCTTACCTAATCGGCCGCGGTGCAGAGGCAGACCTCTTTATGGCGGTGCAGCTTGACGATATGGAGCTGGCCCGAAGGATTATGGCGGAAGACCCCGGTGCAGTTCGCTGTCGGGTCGGCGAAGGACGCCTTACCTCTGGCGAATCGAACGGGGAACACATCTACACCTATACGCTGCAGAACATGCAGACGCCCATGCTGATGGCCGGCCTTCTCCGCCGCAAAGAGATGCGCGAATTCCTGATGGCCTATGCCTCGCCCGCTGAGCGGCTGATGAGCGCCTGTCTCTGTGCCGACTCGGAGACCGCCCACGCGGAGCTAGCCGCCAACCCGGGCCTGCTGGCGAGCCTCCAGCCCTCCGAAGCCCGGCTGATTGCAGATGCCGCCTGGGGCTTTCAGATCGATGCAGTCCGGCTGATGCTGGAGGTGGGCTGGAATGTTGAGGCGCGAGGCGGAGAGGATTCAACCGCTCTGAACCGGGCAGCAGTGCGCGGATTCGCCGATATCATCGCTCTGCTGCTCGCGCACGGGGCATCCGTCGAGGCGAAGAACTGTTACGGCGGCGACGCGCTCCGCGCATGCCGCTGGGGCGACGCTAACTTCCGCGACCCGCGCGGCGACTACCCCCGCTCACTGGCGCTGCTCGAGGCCGCTGCCGGCCAGCCGACAGATTAGCTGCAGATACCCTAACGCCATGGGCCGAGCGAGATCGAGCGGAGGGTCATCCGGTCACCTGCGCGGCCGGCAGCGATCGGGTCGAAGCGAAGTCTGGTGATGATGCCGCGGTACTCCCGCGAGGCGCTCAGGTCCACCGCATAGTGACGCCGTTTGCCATCGCCAACGATCGGGAAGCTTACGCTGCGTGCGTCGGCGAAGCCCTCTGAGTCGGAGCGCGACCAGTAGAGCCTCGCCTCCTTCTCGCGAGTGGTAATTGCGGCATCGATCACGGCGAGGCCGGCCTGATCGGCGCGCCAGAAACCCGACGGACCGAGTAGCTGCGGATCCTCCTGCTCCATCTTCACCTCGAGCGCGCCATGAATGGGCCAGCCAGCATCCGAGGCGTTCAGGTAGAGCCAGTGCTGCCGATCGCGCGCAAAGTCGTACCGAGGCGGGCTCGGGCGCGGCGAATGAGCATAGACATAATCGCGGATCTCGGCCAGACTCCCCACAATCAAGTCGTACCGGTACTCATAGGTAATGTTGTAGTCGAGGATCTCCTGGAGTACGGGCGCGATATAGCCGGTGGGATTGTCGTGCGGCCCGCCCTTGCCCGTCTGGCCGGCAAAGCCCCCGATGAACTGCCCGGCCTCCGGGTTCATGATCCCCAGCCCAAAGCCACTATCGTCCACCAGCGCTGCCCAGTGCTCGGTCGCGAGCCAACCGCTCCAGGGCATCTTCGCGGGCATCGAAGTGAGCGCGCCGCGCGTGAACGGCTGGTCGCCGGAGTAAGTCATCAGCTTCCACCAGGGGCCGTTCGTGTAGACTGCGGGCAGCTCCTGGTCGCGACCGGTGTACTGCGTGTGATCGGGCCGGGCGTTCACCATGCGGCTCCGCACGTGGACAGCTCTCCCCTCCAGTCGAATCCACGTCTCATAGGTGCATTCGCCCGGCTCGTTGTTCAGCGGCCAGTGCATCGGGATGCACTTCACGTAGAGCTCCTTACCGTCGTTGTGGTGCTCGAGGATACGCGCGTGGTGGCCAAAGACATCGCCAGACTGGATCGGGTTCCAGCCGAGGCCGGCCCACTCTGGCTTCGGCTTCTTGCCATTTGGCTCGAACGGCACGGGTCCGGAGTAGTGCGACATCTGGATCTGGCGGCCCAGGTCGGCGCTGTTCACCAGGTTCGGGCCTCCGATGCGCGCCAGGTAGGTGATCGAGCCGCCGAGGCCGAGGTCGACGGCGATCTCAATCTGATCGTTCTTAATCGACTCCAGCATTTCGAGGGGCTTTCCAGGGGGTGATGGGGCTCCCTCTCCGCCGACGCAAGCACTGGAGAGAGCGAGCGCCGCGCAGAGAAGCACGGTTAACGTTGGCGAAGGCAGATTCACGGCGGCTCCTCCAGGTGTCGGTGCGCTGCTGGGCCGGATCTTCCGGCCCGGGATCGACTAAGCGGACAATGCGGAACAGATGCCGCCTTCCGAGGCCGCGGCGGTGCGAATGGCTGACCGCAATGGGGGGTTCACCTCTGCGTGGTTCAATACCTCCCGTTGCCGTGCAGGATCTGCAGCGAGCGCTTGCAGGAACGTCGGAGGCAATGTTGAATGCCTGGGATAAGCGATGGTCCAGATCTGTTCTGTCGGCGCATTCGCTGTGCCGCCACCTGGCAGACACCGCTTGCCTTGCGAGCAGGTCGGGCCAGACTCGCGAATCGTGCGAAAATACAGATGCCGTTTCGGACTGAAGCCGGCCCCTGAGGCGCTACAGGTTAAGTGGACCTATCTATAGAGGAGGTCATGATGTTGGGAGCTATTGCCGGGGATATGATCGGGGCCCCGTACGAACGAAATCCGATAAAATCAACTGCATTTCCACTCTTCACTTCCGCCTCGTGCTTTACCGATGATACCGTGCTCACCATCGCGCTGGCCGATAGCATCCTGAGCGGCGAGGACTACTGCGATATGCTAAAGGAGTACTTCGCGCTCTATCCGCATGCGGGATACGGCGAAGCCTTTTACCGATGGGCACAATCAGAAAGTTGCGAGCCCTATAACAGTTGGGGCAACGGTTCCGCTATGCGCGTCTCTCCTGTCGGATGGGGTTATGATACGCTCGACCAGGTTCTGGAGGAGGCCAGGCGGAGCGCGGCAGTCACGCATAACCACCCTGAAGGAATCAAAGGCGCGCAGGCGATTGCCGCCTCCGTTTTCAAGGCGCGAACGGGCAGCAGCAAGGATGAGATTCGTGAATTTGTCGAGCAGGCGTTCGACTATTCGTTAGGGGATACGCTGGAGCACATTCGCCCTTACTACCAATTCGATGTCTCTTGCGCCGGATCGGTGCCGCAGGCAATTACGGCATTCCTGGAGTCCAATTCCTTTGAAGATGCGGTGCGGAAGGGCGTTTCGCTCGGCGGCGACAGCGACACTATTGGCTGCATGGCGGGAGCTGTTGCCCATGCGTACTACGGCAATCTGCCTGCCGAAATCAAGCGGGAGGTGTATGACCGCCTGGACGGGCCCCTGTTGGAAATAGTGGAAGCCTTCGTCGAAGCCTACGACTGCGCCTGACCTCGGGTAACCTCCTCGCCTACTTTCGGGCGCATCCGGTGAACCCCAGGCATCCATTGCTCGCCTGCGTGGCCGATGGGCATTGCGCGGCGCCTGGCGCTTCTGTAAGGTATAATGCGATCACCCTCTTAAGCGTACAGGTATTCGCCCTGAACCAAGGCGTGTTCGGTAAGGAAGGATCAGAAGAGTATGCGTTTTCCGCTGGAGTTTTCAATGGCGCAAGCCAAGCACCGGGCGAAGATGGAGAAGGCCAGAGAGAAGCGCTATCCGACCGTTCTCATGCTGGAGCCCCTCTACACCTGCAATCTGGCGTGCATCGGATGCTCCGTTGAGCGCCACACCGGCAAGCTCGCGGACCGCATGTCCCTCGAGGCCTGTTTCAAGGCCGCTGAGGATTGCGGCGCTCCCATTGTCAACATCTGCGGCGGCGAGCCCACCCTCTACCCGGAGCTGAAAGAGCTGGTCGAGGGACTCATTCAGCGCGGCAAGCATATTATTATGTGCACGAACGCCCTTCGCCTCGAAGACAAAGTGTTCGGCATCATTCCGCCCAGTCCCTATTTCTTCCTGATGATTCACCTCGACGGGATGCGCGAGACTCATGACTACGTCTGCAACCGCAAGGGCGTGTTCGACAAGGCAGTAGAGATGGTGAAGAAGGCCCGTGACCTCGGCTATTACACTTACCTCAACACGACGGTCTTCAAGGAGACCCAGGTTGCCGAGGTGGAGGAGCTCTGCCAGCTAGTCGACACGCTCAAGGCAAACGGAATTCTGATCTCGCCCGGCTACGAGTACGCGAGCGTGGAGCAGGATATCTTCCTCAATAAAGAGCAGATCCACGAGAAGTTCAAGTCGATCCGCGATTTCTCGCATCGGTACAAGGTCAACGCAACTCCGATGTTCCTCGAGTTCGCCGCCGGCCTGCGCGAGCTGCCCTGCGCGCCATGGTCTACCGTGAACTATGCGCCAAAGGGCTGGAAGGCCCCCTGCTACCTGATTGGCGAGGATCACATTCCGGACTGGGAGACCTTCTGGAACAAGACCGATTGGGCCTACTGGGAGTCGCGCCAGGATCCAAAGTGCCAGAACTGCAAGATGCACAGCGGTTTCGAGCACAGCGCGGTCGAAGAAGCGATGAAGACGATGCGCGGCAAGCTGCAGCTCGCAGCCTGGTCGCTCGGCAAGTAAGCCTGTGCGAGCGCTGGTAACGGGCGCCACCGGCTTCGTCGGCAGCCACGTCGCAAGACTGCTGACGGAGCGCGGGACGCCCGTTCGCGTTCTTGCCCGTCCGGGAAGCCGCCGGGACAACCTGGCGATCCTCGATCCGCGCCTTCTGGAGGTGGCCGAAGGCGACCTGACCGACCCCGCCTCCCTCCGTTCAGCCCTGCAGGGATGTGATATACTCTATCACGTTGCGGCCGACTATCGCCTGTGGGCGAGGGACCCGCAAGAGCTCTACCGGGCCAACGTGGAGGGCACGCGCGAGCTCCTGGGGGCTGCCCGAGACACCGGCTGTGAGCGCGTGCTCTACTGCAGCACGGTAGGCGCGCTGGGCATTCCGAAAGATGGATCTGCCGGCACGGAGATCACCCCGGTGACCGAGGCCGACATGACCGGCCACTACAAGCGGTCGAAGTTTCTGGCCGAAGCGGAGGCCCGGCGCTTCGCGGCGGATGGCCTCCATGTCGTGATAGTCAACCCCTCCACCCCGGTGGGAGAGTGTGACATCAAGCCAACCCCCACGGGCCAGATCATTGTGGATTTTTTGAATCGGAAAATGCCGGCATATGTCGATACCGGCCTCAATCTGATCGATGTGCGCGATGTGGCCGAGGGAATGCTGCTCGCAGCGGAGAGAGGCCGCTCCGGTGAGCGCTATATCCTCGGCCATCAGAACCTCACGCTGCAGCAGATCCTCGGTCTGCTGGCCGATATCACCGGAATGGACGCCCCCCGGGTGCGGATGCCTTACCAGGTGGCGTATATAGCGGTGGGGATAGAAAACCTTATTATGGATGGTCTCTTGCGGCGAGCGCCTGCGCATCCCTTTGAGGGAGTTCGGATGGAGCGTAAGCGGATGTTTTTCGATGCCTCCAGAGCTGTAACCGAACTGGGCCTTCCGCAATCGCCAGTGCGCGATGCGCTCGCCCGCGCAGTAGAGTGGTTCCGCACGCATGGATATATTATAGGGAGAGACCCTCATGGATAACCAACCGAAGCGAACGGTGGTCATGGCTCGCGAAGTCGGATTCTGCTTTGGCGTCAAGCGCGCCATCAACCTCACCCGGCAGGCGCTCTCCGAGCGCAGCGATGTATTTATACTGGGTGACCTGGTGCATAACAAGCGAGTCACCGATGAGCTGGAAGGCAAGGGCCTTCGCAAGGTCGAAGACTACGAGCACGAAAAGTCCGGCACAATGGTCATTCGCGCCCACGGTCTTCCGAAAGAGAAGATCGGCGAGGCGCGCACACGCGGCCTCGAAGTGGTCGATGCCACTTGCCCGATCGTGCTGCGCGCTCAAGAGGCGGCGCAGATGCTCGAGCGCGACGGATATCAGGTGGTGATCATCGGCGATCACAACCATGCGGAAATCAAGGGCATCCTCGGGGCGCTCGAGCAGCCAGCCGTTGTCGTCGACTCGATCGAAGAGCTTCACGAGGCGAAGCGCTCCTACAAGCTCCTCCGCAAGGTCGGTGTTATTTTCCAGACGACGCATGCTCTCGAGCTGTGCAACGCCATGGTGAACGAGATGCTGATGATGTGCAAAGAGATTCGCATCATCAATACCATCTGCCGCCCGGTGCAGAACCGCCAGGACGATGCCGTGGAGCTCGCCTCCAAGGTCCAGATGATGATTGTGGTCGGCTCTCGTACCAGCGCGAATACCGTTGAGCTGGCCGCACTCTGCCGCCACCACAACCCGAACACGGTTCAGGTGCAGAACGCCGACGAGCTGGACCCCGGCGCTTTCGCACAGTACGACCTGGTAGGCATAGCCTCCGGTCTCTCCACTCCCGAAGACCTTGTGGAGGCTGTGAAGGCGAAAGTGCTCACTACCGAAAAGCCGGTGGCGCTCGATCGCTCTCCAGAGCACGAGCCAATACCCGCTTAGAAGATTGGACAGATGCCGGACGACCCTGCATACGCGCCGCGCATAGCCGTGCTATTCGCACTGCCTGAAGAGGCCGCGCCGTTTCGCCATCAGTCGTTCCGTTCGGATTGGATCCTCAGCATCGCCTGCTCCGGGCCCGGCGCTCGCCGGGCCCGCGAGCATGCCGGCCTCCTCCTCGACGACCCCGGTCCCGCCATCCGATGCCTCCTGATTGCCGGTTTTGGCGGCGGCCTCGCCCCGGGCCTTTCGCCCGGCTCGCTGCTTCTCGCGGAGAGTGTGGTAGGCGAGCGTGACGGCGAATGTGCAGCGCCCGACCAGGAGCTGCTCCGCGCGGGAAAGCAGGCCGCGGATGGGTTCGATCTGCATTCCGGGCGACTTCTCTCTGCGGACCGCGTGCTTGGTACACGCGCCGACAAGGCGCGCGCGGCGGAATCGAGCGGCGCGCTCGCCGTCGACATGGAGAGCCTGAGCGCAGCGCGAGCCGCAGCCGAACGGGGAGTCCCCTGGCTCGCCATTCGAGGGCTCACCGATACGGCCGAGGAAGACCTCCCGCTGGATTTCAACGCTCTCGCCTCGCCCGACGGAGCCATCCATCGGGGGCGGATTGTCGCTGCAGCGCTGACCCATCCCTGGAAGATTCCCGGGCTGATCCAGCTCGGAAAGCGCTCCCAGCTCGCGGCCCAGAATCTCGCGCGCTACCTCGATGCGCTTCTGAAAGCCCTGCCCCAGGCTCTGCTTCTGTTCGCGCTGCTCGCTCCATCGCGCGCGCGAGCGGCCGAGCCGCCGCTCACGCTCAATGCGGCCGTAAGACAGGCCCTCGCCTCCGCGCCAGCCGCACGCGCTGCCCGGGCGACCCGCGACGCTACCCTGGCGGGTCTGGAGCGGGAACGGCCAATAGCGCGCCCCACCCTGGAGGCGCGCCTGGCAGGGACCGCGCAGACCCGATCCACGCTCTACCAGCCAAGGGGCTTCCCGGATACCGTTCTCCCCGATGCGGCCGGGCGGTTCGACCTGATTCTGGAGCAGACGCTCCTGCATGCGGGCGCGGGGGCGGCGCGCGACCGATTTGAGGCCGAGGGGCTGCTGGCAGAGGCGAGCTTTCGACTCGCTCTTGCCGAGATCGCGCGCTCCG
>JBBRJW010000081.1:0-7936 GCA_038218705.1 Chthonomonadales bacterium
CGAGCCTCGAGCCAGAGTCGGACCCGCGATTTGCGGCGCTCTCCGCACGGATGGATCGCCCCGCGCCCAACCGGGCGGTCACCGTGCGGCACCAGTGGCCGCCCGACTTCGCCGCCCCCTCCCAGGGCGAGCTGGTGCTGATCCAGCCATGGGAGTTCGGCTCCCTGCCGCGCCTCTGGGTGGAGGCCATCGGGCAGTCGGTCTCCGAGGTATGGGTCCCATCGAGATTCGTGCGGGATTGCTATCTGAGCAGCGGCGTGCCGGCCGACCGCGTCGCCGTGGTGCCCAATGGGGTCCGCATCGAGCGCTTCCATCCGGGCGCGCCGCCCATGCCGCTGGTCCACCCGAAGCTCACGCCCGACACGATGAAGTTCCTCTTCGTGGGCGGGACCATTGTGCGCAAGGGCATCGACGTGCTCCTCGATGCGTGGGAGCGGGCCTTTACCTGCCAGGACGATGTCGCGCTGGTGATCAAGGATTTTGGCGGCTCGAGCTTCTACGCGAACCAGGGCGCAGGCGACCGCATTCGCGGCCTTCAGGCGCGAACAGACCTGGCTCCGATCCTCTACCTGACGAATGACCTCGCCGAGGAAGAAATCGCAGGCCTCTACACGGCGTGCGATGCTCTGGTCCACCCGTATCGTGGTGAGGGCTACGGCCTCCCGATCGCCGAGGCGATGGCCTGCGGCAAGCCGGCCATTCTCACCGGCATGGGCGCGGCTCTAGACTTCGCTTGCGAAGAGAACGCTTACCTGATTCCTGCACGAGTGCAGCGCCTCCCTCAGAACCAGATCAGCGGGCTCGAGACCGTGGATCAGCCCTGGTGGGCCGAGCCGGACCGAGATGCGCTGATTGCGCTTCTGCGGCAGGTGGCGTCGAACCGCGGCGAAGCGGCCGCGCGCGGCGCAATCGCGGCGCAGCACATCGCAGCCGGCCACACCTGGGACCACGCCGCGGCCATCGCAGCGGAGCGCCTGGGCCAGCTGGTGACGCGTGCCTCGGTCCTGCCGGGCCATCCTGCGCCGGCGGCAGAGCGGGACTTCGCGCTCCCTCTGGGGCTCAGCAACCTCTCTCTCGGCGGACTCACGCTCTCGCAGCCCGAGGCCGAGATCGCAGCCGCCATATCGCCCTATGGGGAGCGGCAGCAGGCGGCGCTCGCAGCGGTGCGCGCGGGCGAGTGGGCGAGCGCCATTCCGCTCCTGGAGGAGTGCCTGGGGGAGCGCCCGGACGACACAGATCTGGTTAACGCGCTCGCGGTGGCGCTCTTCCGCTCTGGACGCCGGGAGGAGGCGCTCGGTCTGCTGCGCGCCGGCCTCCGCGCCGCGCCGGAGTCCCGCGATCTCCACCATAATCTGGCATTCCTGCTGCTCGAGAGCGGTGAGCTCGACGAGGCGATCGACCAGGCGCTTCGGGCGCTCGGGATGACGCCCGACGACGCCCAGGTTCGCCGAACCGTTGAGCGATGCGGAGAGGCCGCGCTTCAGGCCGCCCGAAAGCGCCTGCGGGCCGGCGGCAACCGTGGCCGGCAGAAGCGCGATCCCGAATATCGCTCGCTCATGGCCCGCTATCGGCAGACGCAGGATGCCCTCGCGCCGGGCGGAGCGTCCGCAATGCCCGCCGCGCGGCCGCGCCTCTCGCTCTGCATGATCGTCAAGAACGAGGAGCGGTTCCTCCGTAATGCTCTCAACAGCGTGAAGGGGCTCGTAGACGAGATCGTAATCGTCGACACCGGGTCGACCGACAGCACTGCGGCCATCGCCCGGGAGTTCGGCGCGAAGGTAGTGAATCACGCCTGGGCCGACGATTTCTCGGAGGCCCGTAACGTCTCGATTGAGCATGCATCCGGTGACTGGGTGCTCTGGCTCGATGCCGACGAGGAGATCGCGCCGGAGAGCGTTAACGCCTTCCGCGCCCTGATGGATCAGGCGAAGCCGGATGTTGGCGGGTACCTGGTGATGTTCCGCAACTGGCTCCAGTCCACCACCCGTCAGGAGGGCTCCGAGATGGCCGTGCACCACGCATGCCGTCTCTTCCGGCGAAAGCATGCGCGGTTCGAAGGGCGCATCCACGAGCAGAACGTTCGGGCTCTGATGTCGGCCGGCTATCGGATCGAGATTGCCGACGGGCTGATCATCGACCATTTCGGATACACCGGCGAGATCATGACGCTCCGCAACAAGCATGAGCGCTTTATCCGCATGCTCACACGCGAGGTAGAGGAGTGCCCTGCGGAGGAGTTCCGCGGCTTCCACCTCTTTAACCTGGGCAACGCCTACTTTACCCAGGGCGATATGGAGAACGCCCACCACTTCCTCTCGCTCGCAGCCGAGAGGCCGGATCCCGCCGAGGAGTACACCATCACACTCTTCGTGGAGCTCGCCACGTCGCTGCATCGGCTCGGGCGGAGCGCAGAAGGCCTGCAGGCCTGCGAGCGCGCCGACGCTCTGAAGTTAAGTCAGGCCGGTATCGAGTTCGCACGCGGCTACTGCCTCCTCCATTTGCAGCGCTATCCCGAGGCCGAGCAGGCCTTCCGGAAAGCCCTGCGGATGGGAATCGCGGGGGGCGGCATCCACGCCCGCACCGGAGATCAGGGCGTATCCGGCTTCAAGGCCCGGTACGGCCTGGCCCTCGCGCTGGTGGGCGAAGAGCGGCACAATGAGGCGGAGGCCGAATGCGCGGCCGTAATCGCCGGTCAGCCGGCTTTCACCGAGGCGCGATACCTGCGCGCCATCACGCTCCGGCGCCTCGGTCGCCTGGAGGAGGCGCGAGCCGACCTGGAGCAGGTAATCGCACAGATTCCCCTTCACGGCGACGCGATCCGCGACCTTGGAGACCTGCTGATTGAGCTGGGACACCCTGCACAGGCCCTGCCCTGGCTGCGAAGGCTCGCTGCGGCAGATACCGCGGACGCGAAGGCCCAGGCGCGATTGGCGCAGGCCTGCGAAGATGCCGGGCTCATCGAGGAGGCGCGCGATGCGTACGAGCGGCTGCACGCGCTTGCGCCGGGCTCGCCAGACGTCTGCGTCAATCTGGGACGCGTCCTCGCCAGGCTCGGCCTCCACGGCGACGCGCTCGCCTGCCTCACCGACGCCATGAATCTCGCGCCGGGCTCGCCCAACGCGTTCTTCAACGCGGCCGATCTGCTCTACACCCTGGGTGAGTACGCGCTCGCCGCGCAGACATGTATGTCTGCCCTCGCGCTGGAGCCAGAGCGGCCCAACGGATTCTTCGTGCTGGGCAACTGCTTCGTACAGACTCAGGACTATCAGGCCGCTATCAGCTCATTCGAACAGGAGCTCCTGCAGCGGCCCGAGAATGCCGACGCCATCAACAACCTGGCGCTAGCCCGTGAGCTGGCCGAGGCCGAGAGCACGCAGGCCGCATGAGGCAGATGCAGGGAATTGCCGACCCCGGGGTGAACGTGCGGGCAGTACCCAACCTTCCGACCAGGAGGCATTCTCAAGTGAAATCCATCGCGTTTGCATGGTTACTCGGCTGCGTTTCGGCCGCTATGGCGGCCGGAGCGCAGCCCGGCACAACCGGCGGCTCGCCCGGCTCCGGTGCGGGAGCAAAGGCGCTCCAGCCTTTTATCGACGCGCATACTCTCGCGGGAGCGGTCGCCGTCACGGCCAACCAGGAGGGGATCCTCGACACGACGCTGGTCGGCTGGGCCGACATTGCCGCAAAGAAACCAATGCAGGCCGATGATCTCTTCTGGATCGCCTCCGAGTCGAAGCCGATCACTGCCACTGCCTTCATGATGCTGGTCGATGAGGGCAGAGTGAGCCTCGACGATCCGGTCAGCAAGTACATTCCGGAGTTTGGCAATCTCTGGGTCGGAGAGCCTGCCGAAGGCGGCAAGGTCCTGCTCAGCCGCCCAGCACACGCCGTGACCGTGCGCGAGATCCTGAGTCATACCGCCGGTATGGCCTTCTCCTCCCCGATGGAAGCTCCGACGCTGGACGGCCTGTCCCTCAAAACAGCGGTGGCGAGCTATGCTCTCACCCCGCTCCAGCACGAGCCCGGAACGAAATATCAGTACTCCAATGCGGGCATCAATACCGCCGGCCGGATCATCGAAGTCATCAGCGGCATGCCATACGAAACCTTCCTGCAGAAACGCCTCTTCGACCCACTCGGCATGAAGGAGACCAGCTTCTGGCCCACGAAGCGGCAGCTCGAGCGGCTCGCGAAAGCCTATATGCCGGGCGCGGGCGGCGCAGGGCTCGAGGAGACCAACATCGGGCAGCTCCACTACCCGCTCGACGACCGCACTGCACGGTTTCCGATGCCCGCAGGCGGGCTCTTCTCCACAGCAGGCGACCTGGTCCATTTCGCGCAGATGATCCTGAACGGCGGGGTCTACAAGGGGCACAGGCTCCTCTCGGAGAACGCGATCAAGCTTATGACCATGAAGCAGACGCCAGCCGGAGTGCCAGACAGCTACGGCATCGGCTGGGCCGTAGGGCCCACCTGGGTGGGGCATGGCGGCGCTCTCGCCACCAACCTGGAGATAGATCACTCCCGCAATCTGATCACCATATGGATGGTGCAGGCGGGCGGCTTCCCTGGCAACGGGGGCGATGCGCAGGGCCAATACAGGAATGCGATTCTCGGGCACCTCGGCCTGGGCAAGTAGCCCGTCCGCTCGCAAAAGAGAGTGCCCCTTGCGCCTGGCTGGCGCGAAGGGCACTCTCTTTCTATCTGGATTGGTCGGTAGTTTACAGTCCGTAGACCAGCACTACGGTGCTGCCAGGAACGATCGGCGGCCGGCGGCGACCGCCGCCAGCGGCTGCCGCGGGCAGCTCGCCGTATTTTGCCGCAATTAAGTAGATACGATGCGTCCTCGGGTCGAGAGTCATGGTGCGCGCTCCGCGCTGCGTTGCAACGCTCCCCAACACGGCGGGTTTACCGTCCGCTCCCACGTGCACAAGGGTCATCGTGCCATCCTGGCCATTGGAGCTCACCGCGATCCCGCTGGTCGGGTCGAAGCCGGCTGCGTCCGGGCCGCTGCCGATCTCGGGCGTTCCGAGCAGCTTACCGGTGGTGGTGTCCACCACCGCCATCATCTTGTTGCCGCAGACCGCGAAGGCCCTGTTCTGCTTTGGGTCGATCGCAAGGCCGCTCGGGCCGTCCCCGGGTGCAAGGGGCCAGCGATGCTTCACCTCGAGCGCCTTCACGTCGATCGCCACCAGCTCGCTCGTGTCCTCGATGTTGTCGAAGACCATTCCCTTGCCATCCGTCACGGCAAACTCGGGCCTGCCGCCCAGTGGAATAGTCTTCACGACCTTGCCAGTGGCGGCCTTCAGCACCGTTGAATCGTTGCTTCCGCCGTTAAAGGTGAAGACATCGTCGGAGACCGGGTCGAAGAGAATCGCATCCGGGCTCTTCCCGACGCTCACCCTCTGAATCTCCTTCAGAGTGCGGGTATCGAAGATGGTGACACTGTTATCGCGGCCGTTGCTGGTAAACCCGCGATGGAGCTTCGGCGCAATCGCAACGCCATGAACTCCAGAGGTCCCTGCGAGTTTGCCGACCACGGCATTGCGCTCGGTGTCGATCACGACCACTTCAGTACTGTGCGTGACATAGAGGCGATGGGCCGCGGAGTCCACGCTCAGGTAGTCCCATCCGCCCTCACCCGAAATCGAAATCCGGGCGATCTCATGGTACGCAGGCGCGGTCTGGGCAAACAGCGCGGCGCCCGGGGCGACCGCCAGGCTCGCCAAAGCAAGCACGGATGCGAAACGAGAGAGGGTCTTCAACAGTTCTGTCTCCTTGACCAACCAGGGCGTGAGCGGGAGTGGCACGGCGCAGCCACCAGTGGTTAGACTGCCCTCCAATGGGTTGGCAACCAACACGGCGGCTGGAGAAGCGATTCCTACTCACCGCAGGCGATTTACGGGCGGCAAGGTTCCGAGCTCCATCCACCTCTGCGCGACCCATATCGTTGACCTGGCCCTGCAGAGAGTTACTTACCGCTCACCGAAGTCGTCAACATCATGGGAGCCTCTCCGACGAGGATCGTCTTACGATTGCCCAGAGGGGTGACCTCGCCTCTCAGATCGCACGAGGACTTCACCCGCCATGCCGGAGAGAGCTGGACTTCCTGGCGCGCCCCGACGCTCCAAAGGATCCAGGCCTGCGTGCCATCGGAACGCTGCAGTGCCGTCGTCCAGACGCCCGCTGTATCGCTTCCGCAGGAAAGCATCTTCGAGCCGAGGAGCCATTTCTGCACCTGCTCGTAGGATTGGGCCGCCGGAGTGCGAACGGTGAACTGGCCGGCTGCGTCTGGCCTGATCCCAACCTGGCTGGTCTGGCTCCATGAATACCAGTAGTACCGGCTAAAGCCCAGAGCCCAGTTGAGTATGTAGGCGCGCGCCACGTAGGCGGAGACCTCTGCATCGCTGCTCTTGCCATCGAAGCCCCAGCCCGTTTCCGTGTTCCACACAGGCTTCTTGTCCATTTTGTAGGTGGCAAGGAGGGCCCGAAAGAGGCGGCTCGCGTCCACATCGTCCTCCGGGACCGCGTTATACATGTGGACGCCGATAACATCCGCGTTCTTGCCTCCACCTGCGGCCAGGTAATCGCTCATCCACTTCAGGGAGGCCACGGCATGGGCGCTCGAAGGAGAGGGAGTTACGACGAGGGCGGCGGGGTCCGCTTCGCGGAGCACCTCGCGGGCCGCTTTTTCCAGAGGCACGAGTTGCGCGGGGGTGCCACTGTAGAAACCAGCGCCGTCCGGCTCGTTCCACACTTCGTAGCCGTGAATGAGGCCGCGGTAACGGGTGGCGACCGCGCGGATGAGGTCCTTCCAGTCGTTGATGTCGGCGGGCGGGGCGGTGGCTCCGAGCGAGCCATATGGGCTGGTTTTGTTCTCCGGGTCCGACGAGGCCCACTGCGGCGTAAAGCCGAGAGTCAGCAGAATCTGAACGCTGTGCTTTTTCGCTTCCGCCACGTCTTTATCGAGCCACGTCCAATTGAACTCGCCCTTTTTCGGCTCGATGCTGGCCCAAACGACTCCCGAATCCCAGGTGCGATACGCGCCCATGGGGACGGCGGGCCACGGTATATTTCCTTCGGAGTGCATGTGGTTGATGTTCATGCCAAAGAAGGTTCTGGGGACGGCGGTCGTGGGCGGCTTCAGGGCGACCGGGCTCGGCACTGCCGGGGCTAGTTCTGCATCGTCCAGGAACAGCGTTCCCGTACTCGCGGCGTTAACCAGCAGAAGCGCCGACATCTCGTCGGGCACGAAACCGCGGGCCTCCACCCGCGTCCACTGCGTCCCGATCATGGCCGACTGGGAGGCGTAAGTGGTGTAAGGGCTGGACGCCTGACGCACGCCCAGCGAGACCCATAGCGGCGTTTCGGCGCGCAGCCAGAGCGACGCGCGATAGTATCCGCCGGGCAGCTTCACCCCTTGAGCGAACTGGGCAAAGCCGCGCCTAACCTCGATCTTCTGCGCATTTTTTCCGCCGTGCGGGTGATTCGCGCTCAGAGAATAGTCGAGGGTAACATCGGCCCAATCGGTGTTGTCCGACCAGCCTTCGGCGATCGTGCCGCTGATCCGCGCTTTGCCGCTTGGAGCGTCGCTGGTGCTGATCAGGGCTCGTCCCGCGGTTTCAAAGCCGGGGTTCTTAAGCGTCTGTGCCTGTGCCACCGCTGTCAGGAGCGTCAGCAATAATCCTGAAATAGCTATCGTTCTCATTGTCACTGCCCTCCAGGGCTGCCTTACGAATGCGGACTCGGGGCCCCTCAGGGAGGATTATGCCCGTTCGTTCAAAAGATTAAGATACGGTCGTCCGGGAGACACCCGCACGTCCGGCGACATCCTGACTGTTCGCGATACTCTTCCTGATTGCCTCCATTGAGCCTGACGCGGGTGTGGCCGAATAATGTGGTAGTTGACATTCTTTTCAAGGAGTCATTGGGCTGG
>JBBRJW010000082.1:0-7928 GCA_038218705.1 Chthonomonadales bacterium
CAGAATCCGCCGATGACCGTTCCGTTCAACTCGACTATCTTCAGCCGTCTGGGGCCCGGTGTCTCGGCGCTGCTGAACGCCGTGAAGACTCGCACCGATACGAAGCTGCTCGCCGACCCGAGCGTGCAGGTGGTTGAGAACGAGGATGCCAACATCTTCATTGGCGACACCGTACGTACGCAGGTGAGCTCCGTAAGCCTGAGCGGCACGACGCTTCAGGTACTCGAATTTCCGGTCGGGATCATTCTGCTGGTAAGGCCTCGCGTAAACGCCGACGGGCGCATTACGATGCGGGTTCATCCGGTGGTCAGCACCATCACCGGCTATGGCCCGGGCAACCTGCCGCAGTCCAGCTCCCGCGAGGTCGAGACAACCGTCATGGTCAACGATGGCGAGACGATTGTGCTCGGCGGCCTGATTCGCGATGAGTATAGCAAGATCATCCAGGAGGTGCCGTTTCTGTCGAAGCTTCCGATCATCGGCGAGCTCTTCCGAAATCGCTCCACAAATCGCCGGCATAGCGATGTCATGGTCTTCATCACCCCGCATATCGTTCGCAGCGCACCGCCAGCGGGAGGGCCACAGCGATGAGTATCAAGCCTGAGGAGCGGCCAAAGCTAATTGGCCTGGTATCGGCCATTGGAGTCGTGATTCTCTACTTCGTATTTGCGGTCATCCCGAAGCTGTCGGCCGCGCAGTCGAAGCCCACTTTACCCGACGGCGCGGCGTCTTCCGCTACAGCGGGGGCGGCTGCGCCCGCCCCGGCCGCGGGGGTGCCTCCAGCGGCCGGCGGACCGGCGGTCCCGGCGGCCCCGGGCCCACCGGACGGCGTGCTGCTCGCCTCGATCGCAAAGGCGGATCCACCGCCGGCGCCGGTGGCGGCGCGCGATCCGTTCGACTCTGCCGTTACCACCCCGATCGGTGCCGCGGCGGCGCCTGTTCCTGCGCCCCCGGCCCATGCGGCCGCGGTGCCGGCCCCCGCCGTCACCGCAAGCCGGAGCGGGCCTGCGGCCCCGCCCGCTCTCGCCAGCGGGCATGGCGAGCCCGTCCCGGTCGCCCCACCACCGGCCGTCACACTGATGGGCGTAGTGGCCGGGCATCCCGCCATTGCAGTCTTTGAGCTGGACGGGGCCGCGGAGGAGCTGCACGAGGGCGACCTGCTGAAGGGCGCTTACCGGGTAGTCACAATAGACGAGAACGGCGTTCTCCTGGGTCTGAACGGGAAGCGGTTTCGGCTTGAGGTCGGGCAGTCGAACGGAGGCGCTACCCCCGCGCGTTGACAGGCTGGAACAGCAGCGGCTACACTATGGGGGCCGGGATTGCCAGCGCGGCCCCCTCCGGCGACTAATCGCACGATCGGTTGTCACTCCCTTATGAAGATTGCCCTGGTATCGCTGCTGCTCCCCAGTGGCAGCAAGATCGGCGTCGGGTATGTGGTTCACTACCTGGCCAATCACCTCGTTAAGCGGGGCCACGAGGTCACGGTATTCAGCCAGACCGACGCAGGCGACGACTCGCTCTACCAGGTGAGAATCGTGGACTCCGGCACACGCCTCCGTACATTCGGCTTCGCCTGGAACCTGCGCCATGTCGACTTCACCGCGTTCGACGTCGTTAACGCACATGGCGATGACTGGTTTCTCTGGGGATGCAGGCGTCCAAGGCTGGTGCACACGTTCCATGGATCGCTGCTCGCGGAGTTCATGAATGTTCGTGGGTCGGGCGAGAAGGCGCGAATGGGCGCGCTCGCTCTCTGCGAATACAACGCGTGCCTCCTGGCCGACGAGCTCGTGGCGGTTTCGGAGAACACCCGGCGCTACATCCCCTTCATCAAGATGGTGATTCCGAACGGAGTCAACCTCGAAGACTTCCACCCTACCGAAGAGAAATCGCACGCTCCCGCGCTGCTCTTTGTCGGCACCATGCACGGCCGCAAGCGCGGCGCAATGCTGCTGGATCTGTTTCAAAAGCAGATAAAGCCGCGCATACCCGATGCGGAGTTCTGGGCCGTATGCGAGAACGAGGTGGCGGGTGAGGGTGTGAGGTGGTTTGGGCGCGTCCCGATGGAGCAGCTCACGGATCTCTATCGGCGAGCGTGGGTCTTCTGCCTGCCCTCAACTTATGAGGGCTTCGGTGTCCCCTACATCGAAGCCATGGCATCTGGCACACCGGTCGTGGCCAGCCCGAATCCCGGCGCGCGCGAGGTGCTGCAGGAAGGGACGGCCGGACGAGTGGTGGAGGATGCGGAGCTGGGAAACGCCCTGATCGAGATGCTGACCGATGCTGCGCTCCGAGAACGGTTTCAGGAATCTGGCCTTGCACGGTCAAGGGACTTCGATTGGGACCGGGTCTGCGAGCTCTACGAGGCGATCTACCGGGGCGACCGGCAGACCGTCCTCGCAAGCCAGAAGAGAGCCTGAACGCAGCTTAGCGGCGTTCGCAGCGGAGCAGGCCGTAGATAACACTGTCGGCCAGAGCCTGCCAGCTCGCCTCGATGATGTTGGTGGAGACGCCGATCGTGGACCAGGTCTGCTCGCCATCATCGCTGTCGATGATAACGCGCACGCCAGCCGCCGTTCCCTCGCGGGTATTCACGACGCGTACCTTGTAGTCGGTGAGCCGGATCGCGGCGAGCTCGGGATAGAACTCGAGCAGCGCCCTGCGGAGCGCGCCGTCGAGCGCGTGAACCGGGCCATCCCCCTCGGCGACGGTGAGCCGCTCCTTGCCGTCAACCACGATCTTCAGGGTCACCTCGGTGATGCTCTCCTCGCAAGCGCCTCGCTTCTCCACAATACACCGCAGGCTCTTCAGCTCGAACAGAGTACGGTAGGTGCCGACCGACTGCATGATGAGCAGCTCAAACGATCCCTCCGCCCCCTCATAACTGTAACCGGCATGCTCCCGCTCGGTAATGAGCTTCAGTAGAGCCCGGGTCTCGGGCGACTTGCTGCCGAGATCGAAACCGTACTCCTTCGCCTTGCCCGAGATACTGCTTCCGCCTGCCTGGTTCGAGACCAGCAGACGCCTCGCATTCCCAACGGATTCCGCGTCGATATGCTCGTAACTCGCGCCCTTCAGCACGGCATCTGCATGGACCCCACCCTTGTGAGCAAAGGCGCTCTTGCCAACGTAGGGCCGTCGCGTTTCTGGCGAGAGGTTGGCGATCTCGTCCACATATTGCGAGAGCGCTGTCAGGTGGGACATTGAGCCCTCGTCCAGGCAGGAGAGGCCGAGCTTCAGCTCCAACGCAGGGATTACGGAGATGAGATTGCAATTGCCGCAGCGCTCACCGTAGCCGTTCACGGTGCCCTGAATATGCGTCGCTCCCTCGCGAACCGCCACCAGGGCGTTTGCAACCGCGCACTCCGCATCGTTGTGCGAATGGATACCGATGATCGCATCGGGAAACGCTGCACGCACCTCGCGGACGATCAGCGCAAGCTCGTCCGGCAGCGTGCCGCCATTCGTATCGCAGAGCACGAGGCGACTCGCGCCGCCGCGAACAGCTGCACGGAGGCACTCGAGCGCGTAGCCTGGGTTGGCTTTGTAACCATCGAAAAAGTGTTCGGCATCGTAGATAACTGTCGGTCCGCCTGCCTTCAGGAAGGCCACGGAGTCCTCGATCATGAGCAGATTCTCTTCGGGAGTGGTCTTGAGAGCAACGCGCACGTGGGCCTCCCACGTCTTGCCGAAGATCGTCACAACCGGCGTTTGCGCTTCGAGCAGCATCTGGAGCTGTCGGTCATCCGCTGCTTTCACGCCAACACGCCTCGTGGAGCCGAACGCAGACAGTCGCGCTCGCTTGAGCGGATGGCCCTTCATACGCTGAAAGAAATCCTCGTCAATCGAGTTCGAGCCTGGCCAGCCGCCCTCTATGAAATCCATCCCGAAGTCGTCCAGTCGGCGGGCAATGCGAATCTTGTCCTCGACACTGTAGTTAATCAACTCCCCCTGGGAGCCGTCTCGCAGGGTGGTGTCGTAGATCTCGATTCGCGGCCGCGCTTCTGGCGCCATGGTGGAAACCGTCCTTTCTTGCATGTCAGCGGTCTTCGCTGACTCATCCATTATACCTGCACGAGCAGGGGTCGCGATAGCCGAACAAGAGCCTCGCCCGGGCTGCCGCCCCGTGGTATAATCTCGACACTATGGAGCGAGTGGAAAGTTTCAAGACGGTCGGGATACTCGCGCTTCAGGGCGATTTCGACGCACACCAGAACGCATTGGAAGCGGAGGGCGCGCGGGGAGTCGTGCTGGTGCGCGATCCGTCGGACCTGGCGCGCGTGGACGGCCTCGTGATGCCGGGCGGCGAGAGCACCACGATTGCCAAGCTGATGAGTCGCTCTGGTCTCGACGCCGCCATTCAGGAGCGCGCCCGAAAGCGCATGCCGATCTACGGTACCTGCGCAGGCCTGATCCTCCTCGCCACATCGATCGAAGGCCGCCCGGACCAACCGACGCTCGGCCTTTTGGATGTGGAGGTCGCCCGAAATGCGTTCGGACGCCAGATTGAGAGCTTCGAGGACACCGTCGACTTCCGTCTGGATAACGCGCCCACCCCGGTTCACGGCGTCTTCATCCGCGCTCCTTATGTCACGCGCACTGGCCCCGGCGTTGATGTTCTAGCGATATACAGAGAGCGCATCGTGGGCGTCCGCCAGGGAACTCTTCTCGGCACGGCCTTTCATCCGGAGCTTACCGGAGATGGCCGTATTCATCGGCTCTTCCTCAACATGGTGCAGGAGAGCACGGAGCAGCGGTCATGACAAAATCTTCTCTGGAGCGATTCGCTCCCGTTCTCAACTTGCAGCACAGCGCGCGCGCTCGGATGCGCCCTGTCTCCGTAAGCGCCGTGGAGATATCAGGCGGCTTCTGGGCCGAACCGCTCCGAATCAATCGCGAGATCACCATACCCGGGCAGTATCGGCACCTGGAAACGACCGGCCGCCTCGATAACTTCCGCCGGGCTTCCGGCCGCAAGCAGTGCGATTTCCAGGGAATCTTCTTCAACGACTCCGATGTCTACAAGTGGCTGGAGGCGGCGGCGTGGGCGCTCGCCTCCGACCGCGATCCGGAGATCGAGGCCATGGCCGATGCGGCCATCGACGAGATTGCGCCTGCGCAGCAGGCGGACGGCTACCTGAACACATACTATATGTTCGAGCGCGCCGAGCAGCGGTTTTCCAATCTCGCCGTGATGCATGAGCTCTACTGCGCGGGGCACCTTATCCAGGCCGCAGTGGCCCATCACCGCGCCACTGGTAAGCGATCGCTCCTCGATGTCGCCGTTCGGCTGGCCGACCACATCGACCGGACCTTCGGCCCGGAGCCCGGCAAGCGTCCGGGCGCATGCGGGCACGAAGAGGCCGAGATGGCTCTCGTCGAGCTTGCGCGAGAGGTCGAGGAGCCCCGATACCTGGCGCTGGCCGACTTCATGGTGGCGTGCCGCGGCCGCGAACCGCGTGTTCTCGACGGCAAAGAGTACCTTCAGGACCACCTGCCAGTGGCCCGGCAGTTCGAGATGACCGGTCACGCCGTTCGTCAGCTCTATCTGCTCTGCGGCGTTGCCGATCTCGCGCTGGAGGGGGAGCAGCCGGATCTTGAGCACGCGCTCCAGGCGATCTGGAACAATTTTACCGAGCGAAGGATCTATATAACCGGGGGAGCAGGATCGCGCTACGAAGGCGAAGCCTTCGGAGGCGACTACGAACTCCCTTCCGATCGAGCCTATGCGGAGACATGCGCCGCCATCGCCAGCGTTATGTGGAATTGGCGAATGCTCCAGCTTACCGGCGAAGCGCGCTTTGCCGATTTGCTCGAGTGGACGCTCTACAATGCGGTGATCTCAGGATGGTCCCTCGATGGATCACGTTACTTCTACGAGAACCCGCTGTCCGATTCAGGCAAGCACCGGCGCTCCGAATGGTTTGGATGCGCCTGTTGCCCGCCCAATCTCGCCCGCACGATCGCCTCGCTGACAGGATATCTGTACAGCGTTGCGGACGACGGCGTCTACCTCCACCTCTATGCGGCCTCGACGGCGCATCTGCAGGACTCGCGCGGCAGCCAGCTTACCATCCGTCAGCAGACCGACTATCCTCGGAGCGGACGCATTCAGATCACGGTGGAGAGCGACTCGGGTCTCGACTCAACCCTCTGGGTGCGCATCCCGGGTTGGGTTGGCGAAGGCGCAGCACGCGTGACCGTGGCAGGCGCAGAGACCACGGCCATGTCGGGCGCGTACTTCCCCATCGCAATCCGTGGGAAGCTCACCGAAGCCGTCGTCGACCTTCCGATGGCGGTCCAGGAGCTGGAGGCGGGCCCGGAGGTTGCGAGCTGCTGGCAGCGAATTGCGCTTACGCGGGGGCCTCTGGTCTATTGCTTCGAACAAGCCGATAATGGCACACTGGATCTCGCCCGATGCACGGTTCAGCCTGGCGTCGCGAACTGGCGGATCGCCACGGACGATGCGCCCGGTGGTCAGGTGATGCTGGAAGGCGACGCCGAAGTTCAATCTGAGGCGGGGAAACTGCCCCTTTATCACCCGTGGGACTCACGAGCTCCGACGAAGTCATCATGTAGTTTGCGCGCCATTCCCTACTATGCCTGGGCCAACCGGGACCCCGGCCCCATGCTGGTCTGGGTGGCCGCCCGATGAGCAGCAGCGTTCAGGCCCTGGCAGTACGGGGTGGCCTGCACGAGGATCCTGAGGAGACGCAGCGCGGCTTCTCAATTGGACCGGTGCGGATCGATCCGCCGGTGATGCTCGCCCCGATGGCGGACGTCACGAACGGAGCGTTCCGCCGGCTCGTGAAGCGGATTGGCGGCCCGGGACTGCTGGTGACGGAGCTCATCAGCACGACGGCGATCCACTACAAAAGCGCCCGAACCATGACGATGTTCGATGTCACCGAGGATCAGCGGCCGCTCGCTGTACAGCTCTTCGGAAGCGATCCGGACGTGATGGCGGAAGCTGCCAGGGTCGCCGAGGGCGAAGGCGCGGACATAATCGACATCAACATGGGATGCTGGGTGCCGAAGGTCTGCAAGACCGGCGGCGGAGCGGCCATGATGCGCGACGAGGCGACCGCGTGCCGGGCAGTGGAAGCAATTCGCGCTGCGGTCTCGCTCCCGGTAACGGTGAAGACCCGGGCAGGCTGGGACTACGGGCATTTCGCAAGCGTGGGATTTGCCAGAAGCCTTGAGATCGCGGGAATTTCGGCCTTTACGCTGCATGCGAGGTATGCGGTGCAAGGTCACACCGGCGAGGCGGACTGGGACCTCATTCGGGCTGTTAAGCAGGCCATCCGCTGCCCCGTGATCGGCAATGGCGATATTCGATCACCCGAGGACGCGGTTCGGATGGTCCATGAGACCGGCTGTGATGGCGTGATGATCGGACGAGCTGCCATTGGCAATCCGTGGATCGTGCGGGACTCCGTTGCGATGCTGCGAGGCCAACCGGTGCTCGCACCGCCGACTCTCCGCGAGCGCGCCGACACGGCGCTGACCCACCTGCTCGATCTCTCGACCGTGATGGGCGAGCCTCGAGCCGTACGGCATCTGCGGGGACAGCTTCCGCTGTATGCTCGCGGGTTTCCCGGCGCGGCGCGGCTTCGCGATGGAATGATGCGGGCCGAGACGATTGCTGAAGTACGGGCGCTGTTTGAAGCGTGCGAGACGCAGTTACCGATCACCGAGCCTCCTATTGTGTGCGAATGTACGGCATAACTTGTTCGTAAACTGATTGCTAGACGGCTTGGCTTGCCGGCCCGGGCAGGGACGGTCGCAGACCCCGCAGGAACGCTGGTTTCGCGCACAGGTTTGGCCCGGCGAAAGGACTTATCGTATGACATGGTGGGAAGTGAGCAGAGAGCGGACCGATCTGCCTGAGCAGCACCCCCCCGCAGAGACCGAGCGGGGTTTGTGGG
>JBBRJW010000083.1:0-7921 GCA_038218705.1 Chthonomonadales bacterium
CCGCTATGGCCTGAACCGCTTCGTCTGCGAGCAGCCGCCCTACCACATCATGGATCGGCGCATCGAGCGCGAGCTGGTGCCGGTCGCCCGGAGCTACGGACTCGGGATCATACCCTGGAGCCCGCTCGCGGGCGGCAAGCTGACGGGCAAGTACCGGCGGGGCGAGCCTGCTCCCGAGAACTCGCGCGAAGATCCTTCGAAGTTCACGGAGGCGATGTGGCGGGTGCTCGAAGGCCTGGAAGCGCTCTGCAAGGAAAAGGGCTGCACGATGACCGCCTTCGCCAGCGCCTGGTGCGCCGCCCAACCGGGCGTTACGAGCCCGATTATCGGGCCCAACAGCGTGGAGCAGCTCAACGAGAACCTTGCGGCCTCGGACGTAAAGATCACCGAGGAGGACAACAAGCGAGTGGATGAGCTCGTCAAACCCGGCGAGCATGTTGAGGGGCAGAGCTACTACAACGCGGACTTCGGTCCCAACACCCGTTGGTGACCGTTCGATTGTAATATGAGTACCTCATCGACCAGGCACATATGCAGCGAGGAGCGGTTGCCGCCGCTCCTCGCCGGACGAAAGGATCGCTAGAGTGAACACCCGACGACTGGGCGCATCCGGGCTCAAGGTATCTGAAATCTGCCTCGGCGCATGGATCAACTTCGGTGAGCGAATCGACGACACGCAGACTTTTGCGGTCCTCGACGCGGCCATCGATGAAGGCATCGACTTCTTCGACTCGGCCGACGTATATGCCGGCGGCAAAGCCGAAGAGGTGATGGGCCGCTGGATGAAGGGGAAAGACCGGCGCACACTTACGATCGCCACCAAGGGCCGGGGACGGATGTGGCCAGGAGTGAATGGCGAAGGGCTGAGCCGCAAGCACCTGATGGATGCCTGTCACGACAGCCTGCGCCGCCTGCAAACCGACTATATCGACCTGTATCAGGTGCACTGGCCGGATCCGGAGACCCCTCTGGAAGAGACCATGACCGCTCTGGACGAGCTGGTGAAGCAGGGCAAGGTGCGCTACATCGGATGCTCCAATTTCGGCAGTGAGCTGATTGGAGAGGCCGCGCGGATCGCCGAAGCACGCCATCTCACCAAGTTTGTCTCGCTGCAGCCCTACTATAACATGCTTGGCCGGGGCATCGAGGAGCGTGATGTTCCTCGGTGCGTGAAGGAGGGCCTCGGGTTGATCCCGTACTCACCGCTGGCACAGGGCCTCCTGTCGGAGAAGTATCTGGGTGGGGCCGTTCCGGCCGGCAGTCGTGGTGAGGGCAATACGCAAATTCAGGAGAACTTGCGCAAGCATCTGCCTACCTTGCAGGCGCTGGGAGAGTTCGCCCATGCGCGCGATCTCACGCTGTCGCAGCTTGCGCTGGCCTGGCTGCTGCATCAGCCCGCGATGGTCTCTCCGATCATCGGGGCGACTCGCCCCGATCAAGTTCACGAAAACGCGAAATCGTCAGGCGTCAAACTCTCGGCAGACGAGCTCGAAGAGATTGAGAAGATTCTCAAGCCCGATGCAGGGGCGTAGCCCGAAGGCAGCGACGACCTCACGGACACAGTTGTCGATATGCCGGCCGCCGGACCCGATCGGGGCTGGCGGCCGGCTCGTTGCTGCCCTTGCCGCGCGCCGATAAGAGCCACAGCGCCATGGCGCCATTGCCTGAGACGAGCCTTTCGAGAATGCGCGCTCGGCACTGCTCTGTAGCGCCCGGGGACAGACCTCCCATACCATGAAGAATGCGGACATTTTCCCTGAGCAGTTAACACGGACATATCTGGTGAGCAGGTACACCGCACGGAATTACCTGCTTGACGGGCAGGTCAATCCTTACTATAATGTTCGCAGGCACGTGTAATAGCCACGCTTAACGGTGGTTTTGGCGTCGTGGATCGCTTCAGGTCCGATGGACTATGACCTCCGCATGGATTACGCGGCTGCGTCTGCCGTTATTGGTGTGTGCAAGTGGTGGTGTCACGCGGAGGTGTACTGTGAACAAGCGGGCTTCCGAAGTCGAGCTACGACCGGCGGTATTGATAGTGCTACAAATTCTAGGGTTTTGGGCGGTACTTGTTGTAGTCAGGGTGATGATGGATTGGCCGTGGCGACACGGCTCTGGCGGGCACGGCGATGCCTTCGTCTCCTCGATCAGGCACGCAATTGACACTTGCACGTTCATGATTCTCACGTTCATAGGCCTTGGCTTCTACGCGAAATGGAAAGCGAAAGCGGAAACACCGCGCGGAGATGATCCAGGCAGCTCCGATCGGGGATGACGACAGGCAAGCGATAGGGTCAGGGACACATGCTCGCCTGCCTGGCCTCTCGATCCCACTTTCCGGAGTCGCTCTCGCGCTCTGGTAAGTGCATGGCGGTGCGCGCTCACCACAACGGGGTATCGCCGGCCTTCCCGCGTTGGGCCTGGTCCTCGCAGATGGAAAGCGTCGCAGACCGGCAACCAGGGCGGCGCACATTGCGAAGGAGGTCGAGACGGCTCTGGAATACTTCCGTGCGACACGGCTCGGGCGGCGATCCGGCATTTCCGAAAGGCTGCGCATGCAATTCCTGAGCCCGATGCACTCCAGGGCAGACTGTATAGCGAGTGGATCCCTGAGTTGCTGCAATCGAGCTCGCAGCCCCGTCCCGTCTGTTTCGAAGCGGCCCGGGAGTTCACAGCAAAGCGCGGCGAGCTGCGCGGGCAGGAGCGCGAAGCCATCCTATACGGAACTCGGACCTGATCGGCGATCCAGCGGCCGCGGAGAGCTTTGGTCAGCAGGCCAGCTCTGTGGTACGCGAGTTCGCCGGAAGGTGGACAGCATCGGGGGACGCGCTTTATGGAAACGGCTGGGGAGGATGTTATTACTCCCGAAGAGCTCCGCGAGGCCTTGCGCCAATCGTGGGTGAGCTCTGTGTGACGCGAGTGCTGGGGCAAGGCTCCATGCTCTCGGTTGGATTCGGGGATCACATCATCCATCCGCGCAGAGTACCAGGGCCGCGAAACCTGTGGCTCAACTATTGGGAGGAGTTCCCGAAGTACGGATTCCTGTTTTGGATGATGGAGTGGGAGCTTCGTCAGGGCGGCGTGCGTCTGCTTCACTCAGAAGATGTTGGCTACACTCAGAGCGACCTCGACCTTCTGTTGGGACGCCGGCTCACGGCCTGCCTGTTCGACGACATCGAAAGCACGATCTCACTGGTCTTCGATGACATTGAGCTGGCCGGCTGCTGGTTCGATTACGAACCTTTTGTGAGGCCTGGCGATCCGCCAGATGCGGAGGACGCCGAAGAGTTGCTGGCGTGGTGCCTGGACAATCAGGCAACCCTGGATGATATCATTGTAACTGTGACCGGCCGGATGTTGAAGACAAAGATGAAAGGTCCGCACAAGCCGAGGATGCCGTGGAAGCCTCGCTGACGCCGGGCACCACGTCTTACGCCTGAAGCGCCGAGCACGACGCAGGTTTCAGTGACCTTACTTCGATGCGCTCGCCGCCCATATTGCTGTCCGCCGGTAGTCCTTCAGCGAGCGAATGACGGTATTTGCCGAAGCTGTGAGCCCGGTTTCGTCAGGCGCACCGTTCTGTCCACTTCCGCTGAAGGGACTGCCGCTCGACGAGTGGCCCCCGTGGGCATGAAGCCGGGGGCGATGCATTGCAGCGACATCGACCGGTGGCGCCGCATCGCAAGATATGCCAGACTTACGCCTTAATGGGGCTATGAACTACGCACCCATCCGTGATATGAGAAGAGAGGTAACCCGTAACACATGAAGAGGTCAACGACCCTGGTGGCCCTGATCGCGCTCGCCTTGATCACATTGCGGTCCGCCGGCGCGCAGACAAACGGCCTTCGCATATACGGCCCTGTGCCGGGGTTGGCCTCGTCGAATCAATACCGGTTTCGGGTACGCATCGTCGGAACCGGTGAGAAGGATTGGCGCGCACCGTTCGCGTTCATCACCACGTGCAAGACGACTGCGAAGGAAAAGGACGCCTATTTCCCTGAACTCGCAGGATGGAGCCACACTTACATCAATTTCGAGATGGATCGCGCCGTAGAGGTCGAGGTCAGCAGGTTCAATGACCAGCCGATCCGTACCGCGGTCGCGCATCCGACGCGAAAGGTTGGAGCGTGCGTGGTGCGAAACGGTAAGGCTTATGTCCGAGTTGACAGGCCTTGCCTCGTCGCCATCGACATTGACGGTCAGATGGATCGTCAGGATACCGGCAAGACGCCTACCGGCAGATACAATGGGCCGCCCATTCACACCCTCTCCATCTTCGCCAATCCCCCCATAAGCGACAGACCTCAGCCGACAGGCCCGGGCGTCTTCGCCGTGAAGCCCGGCGAGACTCCTCCCTCTGACGGCCCGTGGAAGACACTCTATTTCCTGCCGGGAATTCATGACATCGGGCTAGCCTTCCCGGTACATGCAGAACGGAAATACTACATTCCCGGCGACGCCATCGTCTATGGCACGTTCAGCAATCGGAAGTGGGAGGACGGCCACGATATTCGCATCTTCGGCCTCGGCACGATCTCCGGAGCACGCCTTACCCATCCTGGCCACGTGGTCCCTGCCATCCCGGGTAGTGAACAGAGCCGGTACGACCCGGTCGAGATCGTCGGCGCGACGGACACCCGGGTGGAGGGTGTCACCCTGGCCGATTCGGCGCACCACTCCCTGATGCTTGTAGCCGGGTACTCCCCGAGCCATCCTACCGATGTTCATTGGGTGAAGATATTCACCTGGCGAGCAAACGGAGATGGGATTAATCCCTTCGGCAACGTTCTCGTCGAAGACTGCTTCCTCCGCACACAGGACGATTCACTCTATGTTAGCGGGCGCGGAATACGCAGAACAGTTCTCTGGAACGATGCCAACGGATCCTCGTTCGTGCTCAGCTCGCTGCCGCAGCTCACCGATCGCACACTCACCGTAGAGGATTGCGACGTCATCTATTCTCGAGCCTCCTGGCACCATTGGACTGGCGGTCGCGTCTTCAATATGCGTGGCGAAGGAAGCGGCCCCTGTGGTACAGGAGTCATCTTCCGTAACATCAACGTTGAGGACCAGCGGCCGACCCTCCAGCAGTTCTTTGTCGCGATGTCGGTTCCGAAGCCGTACTCGAATGAGGCAATTCGCCGCAAACCTGGGGACCTTGCAGGGGTGTTGTTCCAGAACATCTCGATCGCCGCACCAGGCATCCTCGGGGAACCCCAGATCCTATGGGGAGACGACGGCGCCCGAATCCGTCACCTGACTTTCGAGAATCTGACAGTCGGCGGGCATCCTGTGCAAGATGCGAGCTTCTTCAAGACGAATAGCTTCGTCAGCGATCTCATCTTCCGCCAATTAGCCCAAAAAGCGCCATGAAGTGGGCCGGCTTCTTTCTGGATCGCCCGCCTGATCCCTGGCCCCATGCGCGCCAACATATAGAGTATCGGATCGTACCGGGCTCATCACTTTGCGAGAGTGCCAGACGCGATGCGGCGCGCATTGCCGCGTACCACAGGTGATGTCGCCGAAGCGCCGGACCGACAGCGAGCCGTTGTGCCCCTCATCTGGTAGTTGAAAACTGAGGGCCGGCAGTCAGGCCTATCCCACGGGTGGTTAGTTCGTTCTGTTCCGCCTTAGACAGGATCCCGCCCGCATAGCTGGCGGCGAGCAAAAGGCTGACCTTCGGCTTCCGCATACTCGCATCATAGTACAGGCCAAAGCGGTTTTCGGGAGGCGCCTTTCTCGGTTCATCTGTAACTTCGTAGAAGAGCACCGACTCCACGTTGGCCACGGTCTGGCTGACGATCTCCCTCAGGTGCTTGTCGTTCGCCTTGAACCCCAACTCCGTCAATGAGTCCCCGACCCGATTCAGATAATCGACTCCCGGATTGCCTGCAGTTCCGGAATAGATCTCGCCGGCATTAAACTCATTGATGGTAATCGGATTCTTGAACCGAGCCAACTGCCCCAGCGGTCCACCGGGCCCGAACCAGGGGTCCTTGTCGAGTGGCGCGTGCTTCTCCCAGGGGTAGATATGGTAGCCGATGACATCGAACAACACGCCCTGCTGCTGCATGAACTCTAAGAACCCCCAGTGACGGTTTACGGTGCCAAGAATGATACGCAGCGGACGCCCAGAAGAGGTCCGGACATCGACGATCGCCTTCGACATCCCCCTCAGGACAGCCGCCTGCATGCGGCCGGACGGAGTGTCGAAGTCGCTGGCCTTCTGCCCGGTGGCGCCCGATACAAGGATCCCGGGAGTGCCCAGAGTGATCTCGTTCTGCATCTCGTAGTCCCGCATCAGGTCCTTCGTGGCCTTCACCTGCGTCAGGGTCTGGTTGTAGGCCGTGTGCTCCACTTCGGCAAGGTCCGCTGCAAGATCCTGGTTGCGGCTGTAGGAAGGAGAGAAATCGGTATACAGCACCGCCTGAGTCTTGACCCCTTTTGCGTTGAACATGGTAACGGCACGCCTGAACCTGGCAAGGTAGACAGGATCATTCCCCCAGAGATCCATTCGGACCAACTTGAGATTGCGTTCCGCGAGCTTGATGGCCATTGTCTTCGGGTCGCTGCCGCCATCATGGACGTTTACACCCCAGTCGACAGCATGCGCCACGGATGTGGTGAGCTGAACCAGCGCGATCGAACAGAGCAGCAGCGTCAGACGCGCACCTGCAAGTTTCATAAAGACCGGGTCCCTTCAGAATGAATAGACTACGTGCCACACGGGCACGATCTGACCGTGTTTCCTTGAGCGGCCCAAGACGCAATCGGCGCAGCCACTTGCCGTGGTCGATGGGAAGGTTACCGGAATCTCATTTTGATGCGCTCGCCGGCCAGATTGACTTGAGGCGAAAGATCCTTAGCGAGCGAATGACGGTATTTGCCGCAGCCGTGAGGCCGGTTTCGTGGGATGCGAAGCCCTGGAGCGGAAGCCTCCGGAGCTCATATGATATCCCGCCGTCGGCATAGACTTCGTTCAGGGTGCGATCCGTAAAGATCCGAGCCGAACGACCGGTGAAACCGGCGTCGATTCCGTTGATGACAAGGCCACGTGGTCCAGAGTCCGTGAACTCGATCAGCGTTTCGGTCAGCTCGCCCCGGCACTTCTGAAGCAGCTCGTTCGCCTTAGCCAGGGCGATGTTCTGGCCGTCGGCCAGGATCTCGCCGCGCAGTCTCTCCAGCTCCTTCACCGGGGTGTAGAAGATGCGCAGCCCCTCGTTCGTTTCACGCAGAGCTAGCTCATGCGGAAGCGTAAAGGCCATGTTGACGATCTGATCGGGGAACTTCTGCAGATAGGTGTCGGTTTGTGCCCAGCCGATCTGGATGCGGCGACCGCCCTGTGCATTGCTGAACGTCTCTGCGGCATAGAACCCGCCATGCTGGTCGCCATGCGGCCCGGATTCCTTATGGAAGGTCTTGCCGTCGAACCGGCCGACAAAATAGCGGTTCTGAGCCGCCTGAAGGATCCAGCGGGACTCTCCCGGCTTACCGGCGACCGGCAGTTCAAACATATCCGGGCACTCAAAAACCGCCGCGCGGTCGGGGTCGGTGAAAGCGCCAACGCGGGTCCACTGCCGCAGGTTCTTCGACTCGTAGAAGGCGAGGTTTCGATTGTCCGGCTTATCCGAGTTCGCGGCCGGTGTAGCCGCAGTCTCGGCGCATGGGGATTCATCGAATACCACCATAATCCACTTCTGCCCAGGCGCATACCAGAGGATTTTGGGATCGCGGCCGTTGTTCTTCACCACCGGGTTCTCCGGTATCTCAGTGAACGTTAGCCCTCCGTCTCTGCTGTAGGCGAGGCATTCGCCGCGTCCGGTGCTGGTAAATGCAGCGAACTGCACGCCTTTGCCGAGGCCGGACGAGGTGTTGAAGTCCACGAACCCCGCGCCGGAGAATGCCATATCGTCGA
>JBBRJW010000084.1:0-7908 GCA_038218705.1 Chthonomonadales bacterium
GGATCGCTCAAAGACGATCTTGTCGCGCAGCCCTGGCATCCCCATCGCCTCCAGCTTCTTGAGCGCCCGGCGGCGCAGTGCGGGCGCCTCAGCGTCCCAGTCGATGCCAGACTGTGTGTTGGGGCACGGAACCAGCACATAGACGACGTCGTGACCGGCGGGAGCGAGCGTGGGATCCGTGCGAGTGGGGATGCACACATGCATGGCCGGATCTTTCGGAAACGTACCACGTGTACAAACGTCGTCCAGAACTCGACGATATTCGTCGCTCAGTACGATGGTGTTGTGCGGCCAGTCGCACTCGAGGTCGCGAACTCCCAGATAGAGCAGGTAGCCCGAGCAGCCATAGCTTCGCTTCGCCAGGAGCACATCGCTATGCCGCCGCCGCGGCGCGTCCGCCAGCAGGCGGGAGTAGGCCGTTGGCAGGTCGAGATTGCAGACCACCACGTCCCGCATCCATGCCGAGCCGCCCTCCGTGAGCACGCCCGCGGCGCGTCGGCCCTCCAGCAGGATCCTGGTGGCAGGCGTATGGTAGTGGATCTCGCCACCCAGTTCCCGGAAGAGGCGCTCAAGGGCCGACGCGAGCGCGCCCGTTCCGCCCTCTGGAAACCAGACGCCATACTCCATCTCGATAAATGGCAGGAGGGCATAGATGGAGGGGCAGTCGTAGGGGCTCATCCCCAGGTAGAGAGTCTGAAACGTGAGCGCCTCCCGCAGTCGAGAGTTGCTTACGTGACGGCTCACGAATGAGTAGACGCTCTCCATCGGCATGGCTCTTACCAGCCCGGCGAGTGTGGAGGGTCTGATCATATCGCCCACGGAATTGAACGGCTTCTCAATGAAGTTGTGCCGCGCATTCAGGTACTTCGCTCGCATCTTCGCCATCAGGCGGGGATACCGCTCCAGGTCTTCAGGAGCGAAGTTCGCGAGGCTCGCGCGCATTCTCTCGGGGGAGGAGTCCATATCGAGCGACGCGCCATCCGGCCAGCAGACACGATAGGCAGGATCGATGCGCTTGAGTGTCAGGAAGTCACTCAGCTTGCGGCCACACGATGCAAAGAGCGCCTCGATTACCTCGGGCATCATCAGCATGGTCGGGCCCATATCGATTCGGAAGCCCTCCTCGTCGATAACGTCCATCCTGCCGCCGCAGTGCCCGTTCTTCTCGAGAATGTCGACCGCCCAGCCCTGTCGCGCGAGGTGAATACCTGCCGAGAGTCCACCGAGGCCTGCACCTACAATGACGGCCCGCTGGCCCCCGCGCGACGCAGGGGAATCGTTCCGCCGGCTTCGATGGAGCTCGCTATCGCTCCCCGATGCTCGACGCTGCAGCGCGCTGACAGCGTTCAAAACGACTCGCTCAAATCCTGAGCCCATTCGTCCTACCCTTCGTCGGAATCGTTGAGGTTCTCGGCCGCCCGCAGAAGCTCTGCACTTCCAGGCCGGCCGCGGCGAGCGAAAGCCACACGCCCGCGCTTGTCGATCAGGTATACGGTTCGCTTGACTGACCCAAAGAGCCCTTGGCACCCGTACGCGCTCGCGATCTCGCCTCCGCGATCGACAAGCAGTGGAAACGGGAAGCGGTGGCGCGCGCGGAATGCGCCGTGCCGCTCGGACGTGGCGGCGTTGATCCCAAAGACCTCGATGTCGAGGTCTGAAAGGCCCGCCCACGAGTCGCGCAGCTCGCAGAGCTGCGCCGTGCAGACGGGGGTGTTATCGCCAGGATAGAAGATGAGCGCCGCGCGATGCCTGCCGCGCAGAGCGCTCAGCGTTATCTCCTTGCCCTCGGCGTCGACCGCCGCGAAATCCGGCGCGATCTCTCCCTCCGCTATGAGACCACTCAACGACATTGCCCCCACCTCTCTCCGCAGGCTGTACATATTACTGACCACTGATATATTAAGTTCCGTTGCCCGATGCTAAGGCTCCAAACAACAAAGCTCCTGACCCATATACCGGGTCAGGAGCCTCATCGTTCTAGCAGTTACCGCCGTGCGCTGGCGGGAGCCTACTCTGCACCGGCCGGGGCGTGCGAGCGTGGGGGCGGCGGGGTCCAGGTGGGATCGTCCTGCGCCAGCAGGTGCAGCCCTAGAAACTCGCCGAGCTGGTCGTTCTCGTGGCGGTCCACCCACCGGCCAAACGTCTCGTCGCCGCTCCGGTTCGCGCGGTAGGCGTGGAGGATGTTCTCCAGCGCATATTTCACCTTGTCCGCCGGGACTTTGCGCGAGATCGGCCGTACGAACTTCGCGTCCGCCCCGAGTCGGCCGCCAAGGCAGATGTCGTAGGCCTCCACCTGCGTGCCATCATTCAGGCGCGCAAGGCAGCCTTGAAGGCCAATATCCCCGATGTGGTGCTGACCACAGGAGTTGGGACAGCCGTTCAAGTGGATCCGAATCGGGTCTTCCCAATGCAGCTCGGCCTCCAGGTGCGCCACCACCTCGCGCAGGCGCGCCTTCGTCTCGGTGAGCGCCAGGTTGCAGAACTCGTTGCCGGTGCAGGAGACCGCGCCCTTATGGAACTCGGAGACCTGCCAGGCGAACCCGGCTGCCTCGATGGCCGCCTGAGCCGGCGCGAGATCGGCGTCCGCAATATTTGGGAAGAGGTAGTTCTGCTGATTGGTCGTGCGGATCGATCCGCCGCAGAAGCGGTCGGCAATATCGGCCGCCGCGAACATCTGCTCGGCCGTGAGGCGACCGGTAATCACCGAAACGCCAATCCAGTTCTTGCCCGATGGCTTCTGAGCATGAAGACCAAGGTGGTCCTGCTGGACCGTACCGGCCGGCTCCTGCCATGCGATTCCGGGCTCCGGAGTCCACCCGAGGCGCTTCACCAGCTCGTCGCGGAATCGCTCGGCGCCCCAGTCTGCCACCAGGAACTTCAGCCGCGAGTGGTTTCGCCGCTTGCGGTACCCCTCATCGCGGAATATCTCCGTTACAGCGATGCAGAGCGGCAGCACCTGGTCAGGCTTGATGAACATGTCAAGGGCCTGAGCAAAGTAGGGCTGAGTAGAGAGCCCACCACCCACGCGCACCTGGAAGCCGATCTCGCTCTTGCCATCTTTTTCACGGCGAACCGCCTGAATGCCCAGGTCGTTAATCTCCGGCTGGTTGCAGTGGATGGCGCAGCCAGAGAGGGAGATCTTGTATTTGCGCGGCAGGTCTGAGAACTCCCGGTTATCGAGAAAGTGCGCGGTCACCTGCTCGACTAGCTCGCGGCAATCATAGAGCTCGTGCGGATCGATTCCCGCCACGGGGCATCCGCAAACATTCCGGGTGATATCCCCGCACGCGCCCGATGTCGTGAGGCCCGCTCGGTTCAGGTGAGCAATCGCCGTCGGCAGATTCTCGATGGTGAGCCAGTGGAACTGAAAGTTCTGTCGCGTCGTGATATCCGCGATACCGCGGCCCCAGTTCTGAGCCACTTCCGCGACGGCCCGCATCTGCGCGGAGGCGAGCGCGCCGCCGGGAATCTTCACGCGCATCATGAAGTGCCCTTCGTTTGGCTGCTGCTGGTAGATGCCGTACCAGCGCATGCGCGCGAAGTCTTCCGGATCGATTGTGCTGAAACCGGTCTCCGCGTAGCGGAGGATATCGGACCAGACATCGAGCCCGTCCTTGGCCTTCTTGATTGCTTCGAGGTCGGCTTTCGCCATCTTATGCTCACTCCTTCTAAGGCACAATCGCGGGCGAATTCGGAGAGGGTGCTCAGGGAATACCGGGATTGCAGGATAGATTGCGGCGAGGCCGCGGCCACTATTGTACCACTCGTCGGACGGTCCCGAAAGTTTACTAAATCAATCAGATTACTCTGTTAAAGTATACCTGCCGATCTCAGGGGAGTCAATATCGAGCTTTTCCCATGTCGCGAAGGTCCGCGCCCGGAGGTTTGCCGGCCCATCCATGAATGACCGTTCGCAGTAATATGCGGAGTCTGTCTCTTCGCCGCAGCTTATCCTCGTAAACGTGCGGGCGCATTTCCCGGTACTCATTCCGGTTTTTGCCCCCTGAGGGCTCCGCCGCTCTGAAAACTGGTCCGCTCGCGTGTCCGCTGTGGAAAGACGTATGTGACACGGCGAAAGGGTGAAACGGAGTGAACAGCCGATGTCATTCAAGGAGCGAATACAATGACCACCTTAACGATACATCCGGGGCGAATGACAGAAGAGCCCGTTAAACTGACCAAACGAGAAGTGGAAGTACTGAGCCTGGTAATCGAGGGCCATCCGAGCAAGGAAGTTGCCGACAAGCTCTTCGTAAGCAAGCGCACCGTCGACTTCCATCTTGCGAACATCTACGACAAGTTGCAAGTGACCAATCGTGTCCAGGCGTTTCGCCAGGCCACTCGCCTCGGCCTCATCCCGTCCGAGGCTCAGCGCAGCGAAGTCTAGAGCGGCCGGAACCGCACGTTCGCGTAGAAGGGCCGGGCTCCCGCCATGATCGTGGGGACCCGGCCCTCATCTCGCCTGCCACCGCGCGCTCCGGCAGTAATCAAGGCGTGCCAGCGGCCTCCGCCATCCTGGCCTCCGCCTCGTTCCTTCGGCCAAGAGGCATGGGAGGCGCGCCGCGCCAGAAGCGCAGAAGCTGCGCCACTGTGACAGCCGTAAGCGCGGTGAGCGGAGCAGCAAAGAGCACCCCCACTATTCCGCCCACCTCCAGCCCCACGAAGAGTACAAAGAGCACCAGTACCTCATGCAGACCGAGCGCGGCCCCCACCAGACGAGGATAGAGCACCTTGGAGCCGGCCTCATTAATGAGGACAAAGAGCAGAACCACTGCGATCACCCGTACCAGTGGAGTGAAAACATGCCCGCCAGGTGTTGCGAGCGCTGCGGCCACTGCGGGAACCGCGCCAAGGTAAGGGCCGAAGACCGGAATGAGTGAGCAGACAACAACCACGAGCCCGATGACGAGCCAGAAGCGGATTCCCAGAAGCGCGCATGCAGCGGCGGCCATCCCCCCCATGATCGCTGCCAGCAGAAGCTGACCCCGCACAAACCCGCCGAGCAGGCGATTCACGTCCTCCTGCCACTGCGCTACATAGGGCCTGAGCCGCTCCGGCAAGGCCTCCCGCGTGGAGCGGCGCATCTCCTCGCTATATATAAGGAAGTACAGCGCGATGAGAAGGACCACGATCGCCTCGAACGCGGCCCGGGCAAAGCGCTCGGCCCCGCGAACGGCACTCTCTGTAGCCGATGCACGGAACGCGCGTGCTCTTGCCGAGGGATGGTCAATCACGTCGGCCAAGCCCACCTGCAGGCCGTGGGCCAGGAGCCAGGCATCGACCCTGGCGAGTTCCCCATGTACGTGCTCGATGATGGTGACTCGCTCGCGCGCCAGCGTGGAGACCTGGCGGGTCAGCTCACGACTCAGAAGCACACCGCCCAGGAGCACAAACAGTGCGAGCCCCGCATAGAGAAGTGCCACGCCGCGCCACCGTGGACCGATCCGGCCGCCGCGACCACGCCGGAGAAGCTCCACCATCGGGTCGAACGCGTAGGCGAGAAGGCCTCCCAGCGAAAAGAGGAGCAGAGTGTGGGGGAAGAGGGCCAGTACCCGTAAAACGACCCAGAGGACCCCGAAGAGCAGGAGAAGAGTCGCCAGAAGCGTGAGCAGGCCGTTCCAGCGACTCATCACCATCGACTCCGATACATGCGCCAGATCGGGCCCAGCAGCCGGGTCAGCCCCAGCTCCGCCGTGAGGTCCTGCAGCGAAGTGAGGCTCGTGGTGTGCGGAGTGGCCCGGTTTCGGAGCGTCTGGCTTCGGGTGGTTCTCGGGAGATTGGGGCATCTTACAAATAGACTCCTCTCGCCGCGATGCAGACGACCGGGCATTTTGCGGCCGTGTTTCACGGACCCTCCACTGTTCGCGCAGTGGGCGCAAACTCCTTCTCTCGCAAGGCGTCGAACGCTCGTTGACAACCGTATGCTAAACATGCGATAATCGCAGGGGGACAGTGCGGCTGCCGGTGCAGCTTGCGGCTCCTCGCTTCTTTCTGCCTGAGTTCGAGCCAATCTATCCAGCTCGCTCCGTGCGGCAGGCACACTTCGCGTTCCCTTCCATGGCAAGCGCGAAAGGAGATTCGGGTGCTATGAATCCGATCACACGCTTTTTTCGTTATATGAAGGCGCTTTTCAACGGCAAGCTCGACCAATGGGAAGATCCTGAAATCATCATCAACGAAGCCCAGCGTGAGATGAAGGAGAATCAGATCAAGAACCGCGAGCTCGCGGTTCAGGCGATCACCCAGAAGAACAATCTCCAGGCAGAGTGCGACAAGGAGACACGGCTGGTAGCCGAGCTGGAGCGCAAGGCCACTGTGGCGCTGCAGGGCGGCAACCGCGAGCTTGCCAAACAGTTTCTAAAAGAAAAGGCGCTCAACGACCAGACGCTGCAGACCATGCAGGCCAACCTCGCCGCCGCCACCGAGGCCGCCGAAAAAGTCAAGATCGCGATCAAGAATGAGGAGGAGCGGATTCGCATCCGCACCGCCGAAGCCTATGCCGCCAAGGTCAACTTGAAGCAGGCACAGATCCAGATCAAGATCAACAAAGCCCTCGACCAGTTTCAGTTTAGCGAGAACGAAAACCAGTGGGCTTCCGCGCAGGATCGAATCCGCTCCATGCAGTCGGAGGCTTCCGCCCGGGCCGAGATTGCAAACACAAGCATCGACTCAAAACTGCGCGAGATGGAAGTCACCCAGATGGATTCCGAGGCGGAGTCCGAGCTGGCAAAACTGGAACAGAAGCTCCAGATGGGTGGATCGCCCGCCAACCAGTACGCAACAACCCAGGTTCAGCAGGTGCAGACGGTGGGCGGAGGCGCGCCGTCCCTGGGAGGCTCTGCGGCCGGGAGCGCGCCCGAGAGCGACCTCGACCGCCAGCTCCGCGAGTTGGAAGAGAAGCTGAACAAGCAGTAGGGTGTGGGCCGGCCGCATGATGGCCGGCGAGAGGCACGTTAGAATGTCCATTCCGGAGCGGTTCTACCGGATCGCGCGACACAAGTTCACCGAGATCAAGGAGCGGATCGAGGACTGGGACCGTGAAGCCGAGGCTGCCTCTCTTCGGGATGAGCGAGAGCGCCGGCTTTCGGGCCGTACGGAGGCGGGACGCGAGCTCGATGAATCCCTCGGAGTTTCAGGGCCTGCGGCTAACCCGCGGAACCCGGGCCCTGCGCCCCTTCGGCCGGCCGAAGCGTGCCCGGCATCGGCCCCGGCCCCCGTTTCCAATGGAACCGTAGGGGCGACCGACCCCCTCCTCTATCACTATCGTCTGCTGGGTGTTGAGCCTGGCTCGGACTTCGATACAGTTCAATTTACCTACCTCAGCCTCTCCGCCCGATGCGATCCCGCGCGCTTCCCCGCCGGCTCCCAGGAAGCATCGGATGCAGAAGGGATCCGTCAGCGACTGGAGAGCTCGTTCCGCGTGCTTCGCGATGCTCTCGACCCCACTGCCCGCAGGTTCGGACACATCGAGTTCGACGACCCGACCCCACCTGACCACTGAGTGCTCTCCGGCCCCGACGCTGAGCCGGAGATATAGAGGAGACCCACGATGGCCCGTCCTGACCGAATCGAGCCCGCAGATCTGCAGACCGCGATTGAGAACCTTCCGGGCTGGTCCCTGAAGAACAGCAAGCTCCATCGCGATTTCGAATTCGCGGATTTCAGCTCCGCATGGGGCTTTATGTCCCGCGCGGCGCTCATCGCGGAGAAGATGGACCACCACCCCGAGTGGTCCAACGTCTATAATCGGGTGTCCATCGACCTCTCCACGCACGACGCGGGCGGAATTACACGCCTCGACCTTGAGTTGGCGCGCAAGATGAGCGCCCTGCTCCCTACCCCGTAGTACGGCCGCCGGGCCTCTCTGGAAAGCTCCCTCTATGGAATTGCCGCTCTACCTTGACCATG
>JBBRJW010000085.1:0-7895 GCA_038218705.1 Chthonomonadales bacterium
CGACAGCGCGGCGACTCGGGCGACCTGCCGGTTGCCACTTACGAATCCCATGAGCGCTGAGAGCGGTCCAGGCGTCAGGAGCGTGAAGAGAGTCATCAGGCCAGGGCTGGAGTGGAAGGCATAGGCGAACGGTCCCCACAGCAGAGGAAGGGTCAGCGCCGCGAGCGCAGGCGCCATAGCATGCGGCAGCTCTGCCTTCTCTGTGGATACAGCAACACGCGAAAGCTCGCCAGCGCCCTGGCCGAGGAGCGCTTCGCTGCCCTGCGCGGAGGCGTCAATCTGCGAGAGTGCCTGCTGGATGAACTGGGGCTCAATGCCTACTTCCGCCCCGATACTCTCCATATCCGCCATCGTGAGCGTGTCACGGTGAGCGCTCTGAAGGCGCGCGGCGAGGGCCGTCACCTTCTCCAGGGTCTCGGGATCGTATCGACGTTCCGGACCGGGCTCATTCTCGTGTGTTACCAACGTCATGGTGATAAGCCCCTTCAGCTCGCGGGCCGCGTCCTGGCGCAGACAGTGCCGGCGAAGCGCCGGGCTGCCATCGTCGCAGCTCGGGAGCCCAACAGGCGAGCAGCGACTACCTCTCTCTACGTTACCCGCGGCCTGCATAGTTACCTGTTGAATACGCAGCTCAGCGTGAAAATGAGTGCATTTTCCCGCGCTTCATCGGGTCCGCGTCTCGAACTGTCCGTATCCGGCCCTGTTCGGAGGCAGACTGATCGGGAGAGTCGTTGACGCGCGCGGCTCCGGCGAGTTAAAATAGGTCTCGGCACGAAATTGGTTCGTCGGAGAGGTGGAACGAAGAACATGGCGGTCTGGACCATTGCGGGGCTCACGCTGAGGGAGGCAGCCCGCCGTCGGACGCTTGTGGGAGTCCTTCTGCTGGGTCTGCTGCTGCTGGCTTTCTCGTTGCTCTTAATACTGGTGAGGCTCCGGTTCCAACAGCTCGCGGCCACCTACGCGCGTCCGCCGGGCTGGTTTGCCACCACGTACCCCATCGCTCGCTCGCTCTTCACCACGCTGTGCCTCGCATCCATTCGCACGCTCTCATCGATCTTCGCAATCCTGCTTGCAGGGGGAGCTATCTCCGGAGAGATCGATCGAGGCGTCATGACGGTGCTCGTGACGCGGCCAATTGCCCGCTGGGAGATTCTGGTTGGTAAGTGGATCGGAATAAATGTCATACTGACTGGCGCGGTGCTCTTCTGGACTCTGCTGGTCTGGGCCTCGTTTACGATGCAGACGGGCATGAACCTTACGGCGCTGCTGACAGCCGGATTGCTCTCGACACTATTCCCGCTGGTGGTATCGACGGTTACACTCGCACTTGCCACCGTTTCCCATCGGCTCATGAGCGCATCGCTTGCCCTCGGCCTGACCGCGTTCTCGTGGTTCGACGGAATCCTGAATGCGATGGGGATGAATTTTGAGGTTGATGCGCTCCGCAGAATTGCGAGCGTCGCAGGGGTGCTGATGCCGCAGGGGTGCATCGCATGGTGGATTAAGAGGGTGATGGAGCCGATTACGGTGAGCCCCCAGCGAGCATTCCTCGAGATTGGGGTTTCGCCGGAGCCCGTCCGAGAATGGGGGCTGGCGCACCTTGGTATACCGCACCTGGATGTGCTCTATCTCGGGATCTACGTTCTGGCAGCGCTCGGCATTGGCCTCGCGCTCTTTGAGCGTCGCGACATATAGGGTTCGGTAGCAACCCTTATCAGAGAAACCTCGACAGCACGGAGCTGCGATTAAGTGAAATGAGTATGCTCTCTCCGCCACCACCTGCCGGGAACGACGATGCGACCGCCGCGGTCGCTGCGGTGGCCTCGCCACCCGTCGCCCGCTCCCGCGATCGGAAGACCCTCGCTCTCACGCGGCTTCTCGGCGCGTTCCTGCCAGCCGACGTGATGGCGAACTGGAAGTGGGACGTTGCCGCCGGGCTCTGTTCCGGTGTCTATCAGGGAGCGGTATGGACTTTCGCACTGCAGCTTGCGCGCGGCGCGATCCATGCGAACGGCTTCCAGATGGGGCTCGCTACCGCCGCGCCGGCGTTCGGGTACCTCTTCTCGATCCTCTGGGCGCGGCAAATGGAGGGCAAGAGCAAGCTCCCGTTCGTTACCGTCACCTGGACGATCTCGCGGGGGCTCTTCATTTTCACCCCCTTCCTGGTGCGCGGATCGGTCACCCAGAGCGCCTTCATCGCGCTCATCTGTATCACGCCGATCATGTTCTCCGTCTCAACACCGGCATACACCTCCATCATGAAGGAGGTCTATCCCGATCATCTTCGCGGGCGGCTCATGAGCTATGTGCGTGTAGCCATGTCGATCTCGATGCTGCTTACCGCGCGGCTCATGGGCTACCTCCAGGAGTATCGCGGCCTCGATTTCCGGTGGATGTTTTTGATCGGCGGCATATTCGGTGTGGGCACGGCAGTGGCCTTCAGTCGCCTCCAGTTACCGCCGGCGGAAAATAGCGAATCGCCGCCGATGCGCGAGTTTCTGATCGAGACGCTGCGGATCCCGGTGGTCAACGTAGGTTACCGCTGGTTTGTCGTGTCGGTATTCCTGACGGGGTTTGGCAACCTTCTGCAGACCCCGGCGCAGTACGTGGTTCATGTGGACCTTTTCCACATTCGACCGACGCAGATCTCGACGATGCAGAACCTCGCTGGCATCACTTCCATGGCGAGTCTCTTCTTCTGGGGCTGGTACATGGATCGGTTCGGCTCGCTCAGCACCGTGCTGGTGGCTGTATCGATCAATGCCATGGCGCCGCTGGTGTACGCCTTCGCGCCAACGCTGGGCTGGCTCTACTGGGCCTCCGTCGCTATGGGCGTTTCGCAATCGGGCATCGATCTCGGCTACCTGAATACCACGCTCATGTTCGCGGAGAAGGGGCGGGTCGCGCAGTACCAGGCCGTTCACTCCACGCTCTTCGGGCTTCGGGGCACCATCGCCCCGATGTTTACGTTCGAGCTCCTGAGCGCCTTTCATCACAACTGGTCCCGTTTCTTCCTCTTCTGCGCTGCGCTGATGGGGGTGGGGACGGCCTTTCAGTGCTTCTCGCTCCGCACCTACCGCCAGATTCAAGCAAAGCTAAAGGCGGAGCTGCGTCCGACCGTGCGGGAAACGTGATGACGCCGAACCTCAGCCTCGCTATGGCGCGCGTCTGCGATGTAGGCACGATCCACCGGATCCATGCCCTTACGAGCGTGGACCTTACCGCCAGGCTCGGCCCCGGGCACTGGTCCACTCCGCCCCGGCGCGAGGACCTCGAGCACAACCTGCAGTTTCGTCGTGTCTACCTTGTCAGTGAGGGTGACGAGATCTGCGCGACATTCTCACTCGGCGACGCAGCGCCTCACTTCTGGCCCCGGACTATCTGGGCAGAACCCAAAGCGCCGGCCTGCTGCGTTTTCAACGTCGCAGTCGTCCCGGCTCTTCAGCGGAGGGGGATCGGGCAGTGGGCGATGGGCGAGGCCGCCAGGATCGCCAGAACTGAGGACTTCAGGTACCTTCGCCTCGATGCCTACGCCGATAACCCGTTCTCGCTCGCGTTCTACCTCCGATGTGGCTTCGAGAGGCGCGGCGGGACGAAGATACGGGGAGCTTCGCTCGTCTGCCTCGAGCGGGACCTCTTGTCGGTGGCGCCGGCAAGCGACGCGGCTCAGGTCCCCCGCCCCGGTTAAGATCCTCATCCCACGGGCCCTTCTACCTGCTTGCTGGGATCCGGGCTGCAGAACCGGCGGACGCGGGCGTTGGCCGCTCGTTCGCGAAGCGTCCTCGCCGCCTGTTCGAATAAGTCGCCTGTCCAGAGCCTCGGGGTATTGGCGGCCCAGAAGCCGGGCAGGGAACGTCAGAGCAGGCATGGAATACCGGGGCGGAGGTACGCTATGCAAAAATACTCGTCTGCCGCTGGGACGATTGCGACGGTGGCGCTCATGTTAATGACAGCGGCCGGGTCCGCTCGGCCACCGCAATCTATGGTCGAGACGCTGATACGCGATATGAGCTTTGTGCATGAGGCCCAGCCCGCCGGTGTGCCGGACAGTGTCGGGTGGGCCGTCAAGCCGCGAGTCGGGATGGGTGCTAAGGTGCCGGATGGGTGGCGAGCCGCCACAATGTGGGGGCAGGTCTACGCTGCCCGCGGCGGCAACCCGGCCGTCAACGTTCGCGTCGAGATCCGGCAGCCGGTTCTGCTATACCTGAGCAAGCGTGATGGAAAGTGGCACGACCTTCAGCGGGAGTCAGGCGTAGCCGGCGCGGCCTACCGAGAAGACTTTGCCGGTGACGAGAACCAGCCGGCCGACTTGAAGCGCACGCGGGACGGCAGCGTATCAGTACGGATCGTGCTCGGGCACAACTTCCACTTCTGGCCCGCAAAGGCCAGTCGCGCGACGATAGAGCCCGGCGATGTTGCAGGTATGGCGTCCGCTTTCAGGGCCCGACTGGTAACTGACGACCCTGCAGCGCCGGACGATCGAGGCAAAGCCCGACTGCTGGCATCCTGCGGCGGCGACTACTGGCGGGCGCTGAACGCAGGCTGGAAGTCCGACTGGAGCAATAATGGCGACTGGGCAATCGGCCGTTTTCGATTTCTTACGCCCGTGTGGCAGGTGTTTACGGCAACGACGCTCGACGCCGGCGATTTGAGGCGCAATCCACCAACGTTATATCCGTGAACCCGAACGGTCGTTCTGAACGAGGTCGGCCGCGGCCCGCGCCCTGGCAGGTTCCGACGCCTGAGAACGGAACCCTGCGCCCGGGCTCACGCGGCTTCCGAGAGGCGCTCCAGTGCGTCGACCTCCTCGCCAACCAGCGAGTCGAGGTAGTGTCGCAATAGTTTGACGTCTTCGGCACCGGGCCCGCTGAACAGGATCCCCACGCTCCAGAGGCCCTCAGGCGCGGCCCGGCAGGTTGCCACACGCGCGATAAGGCGCACGGTTCCGCTGGTCGGTGTCCTCGGTCGGCCGCGCGCATCGCGGCGCCAGCCGAGAGTGGTCTGCACCTCGACGCTCTCGCCAGGCATGAGCGCGGCCCCGAGCAGGAGGCCCATCCCCTCCGCGTTCATGGTGAGCGCTGTCGCGCCTCGCCAGGCGAAGCCGGCGCGCGAGGCTCCGATGGCGTGGTACGAGATTGGCAGGTCGACCCGCCACCGGCGAGGGCGCCGGCTGATCGGGAGAGACTCGGGGCAGAGCAGGGCCAGGTCGATCCGCCCCGGGTCGGCGTGGGCCACCGTTACCTCCGTGAAGTAGGTGCTCGTAGGAGTATGGAGCACCAGGACTCCGGTGGCATCCTCATCGGGCGGCGCACCGCCGCTCGACAGGAGTGTCAGCCGGGCCGGTGCTCCGCTGGTCCGCCTGATCGCACCGGAAATCGGCTTTTGCGCATCTGCTAATTCCAGCTCAGCCCAGATCGGCGTTCTCGCCATGCAACCTGCTCCTTCGCCCCCCGCCAACATGCTCCCACCCGGTCACCAGGTAGTTATCGGTCCGTGCAGGGCAGAGGTATACCGGCAAGGATAATGGAGTATCAGGGCCGCTGAGAAGCGATGTCGCAAATCGGCGGGCCGAGCCGGCAAGTTAAAGGAGTAATCTCGTGTGAAAGTGCAGAATAGTAGCCCAGTCCTGGCCTCTGGCGGCCTCATGGACGAGCTTCCCGTTGGCCAGGCGAGCGCCGGTATGCGCTGCCAGCCACGAAAGGACCAACCTTCTATGTCGAGCAGAAGCACAGCGGTAACGAGACGCGACCTGATCGGTGGGGCGGCCACGCTCGGCGTGGGACTCGCTGCCGGCATCATCCCGGTCCATTCCGAAGCCACCGCGCGCAAGCGGCGCATCGGTGCAAATGATAAGGTGACAATCGCCCTGATCGGGTGCGGTGGAATGGGCCCCGAGAATCTGCGCCAGCTTATGAAGAAGGAGGAGGTGCAGGTCGCCGCACTCTGCGACTGCGACAGCAGCCACCTTCCCAAGCACGTGCAGGAGGTGGAGGACGCCTACAGCAAGAAGCCAGACACCTACGGCGACTTCCGCAAGGTGCTCGATCGCAAGGATGTCGATGCGGTTATCATCGGCACACCGGACCACTGGCACGCAGTCATGACCATCGCAGCCTGCGAGGCTGGCAAGGACGTCTACTGCGAGAAGCCGATCTCCCACGATATCACCGAGGCGAACGCCATGGCGGGCGCGGTGAAGCACTTCAAGCGGGTCGTGCAGGTCGGCACCTGGCAGCGCTCGACCGATCGCTTTGTCGATGCGGTCGATTATGTTCGCTCCGGCAAACTGGGGAAGGTCGTGACAGCGCGAGCCTGGAGGATCGACCCCAACAAGGTTGGACCGACCGTGCCGGGCGCGCCGCCGGCAACACTCGACTACCAGATGTGGAACGGCCCCGCGACATGGATGGAATACGCGCCGAACCATGTGCACTACAACTGGCGATTCTGGCTCAACTACGGCACCGGCAAGACCGGCGACTGGGGAGTCCACATGATGGACATGGCCCTGCTCGCGATGAGCAAGGACACCGACCTGCCCATGCCGACGCAGGTGACCTGCTACGGCGGCAAGTTCGGCTATCCGGACGATGGCCGCGAGTTCCCCGACACTGTGCAGTCCATCATGCGCTTCAGGGACCCGGACTGGATCCTGCACTGGCAGACCGGCCGAGACTTCCCCGGCCGTCCCGAGCAGGGCGTCGAGTTCGTGAGCGCCGAAGGCAAGACGGTCCGAGCCTGGCGCGGCGGCTGGGAGATCCTCGATAAGGATGGCACGATGCTGCCAAAGGAGCGCACGCCGCACACCAACGACCATTGGGAGAACTGGGTCGAGTGCCTGAAGTCGCGGGAGCAGCCCCGCTCGAACCTGGCCTCGATGGCCCAGACGACCATCGTCTGCCACCTCTGCAACGCCGCCTACGAATCCGGCGAGACGGTAGAGTGGAGCAAAGAGAAGATGGACATAGTCGGCAAGCCCGGCCGCTCCGCCAACGCCTACGCCCGCGAATACCGCCGCCCCTGGAAGCTGCCCGTCTATCGCATCTGAGACGGAACGCGGAGCGCAGATGGCTGTCATCCGTATAGTGACGGAGATCGCTGCACCGATCGACCGCTGCTTCGACCTGGCCCGCGACATCGGCTTCCACGCCAGCTCGCTTGCTCACACAGGCGAGTTGGCCATCGCCGGCCGCACAAGCGGGCTAATCGGGCTGGGCGAATCGGTGACATGGAAGGCTCGCCACTTTCGCGTCCGGCATCGTTTCACGGCGCAGATCACCGAGTACGACCGACCGACGTACTTCCGGGACGTGATGACGGCAGGGCCGTTCCGGTCGTTCGCGCACGACCACCGGTTCGACGTGCGCGGGATCGGGACCATCATGACCGACGAGGTCGATTTCCGATCCCCGTTCGGCCCCGCCGGGTGGTTGGTCGATCGCCTGCTCATGGCCCGCTACCTCCGCGGCTTGCTGGAGCGCGGGTGCCAGGCAATCCGCCGCGAGGCCGAATTCTCGACCAAGCGGTCATGCGTCGATTAGTCGCAGATTCCCTCGCACCGGTTCGACAGAGGTCCTCTGGAATGGAGCCCCAATATGGCCAGGACTTCGATTGGCACCCTTTCGCTTATGCTGTCAATCCTCCTCTGGGGCGTTCTGCTCGGCGGTGTCGCCTATTCACACGTTGTCTATTTCCCCGTTTACCTCTCCGCCCTACCGGCCTCGGCGGTGATAGTGAATGGCCCCTATGGTCTGAACGACGCGGTTTTCTGGACGCTTCTCCATCCTCTCCTTATCCTATCGTCGATACTCTCCTTGGTACTAAATTGGCGATCGACCTCCCGCCGAAGGCTAATCGCCGCCAGTGCTGCCGTGTACGCGACGGTGCTCATCCTC
>JBBRJW010000086.1:0-7891 GCA_038218705.1 Chthonomonadales bacterium
GTCTGTCAATCGCCCGGCCCAGCATGCGCCGACGCTCGGTCATTTCGACTTCAATTGAGGGGGTGGGGCCGTCGTCGCGGATAACGTCGGATAGGTGAAGCTTTTCGCCGCCGTCGCTCCCTCCCACGAGAATATCCTCCATGGAGAGCAGCGATGTCCGGCCCGTATCCATCACAATCTTGCGGTACTCATCGGGAGTGACTGAGAGCGCCTCGGCCATCTCCTCTTCAGTCGCAGGACGGCCGAATCGAACTTCGAGCTCAGTGAGGGTCTTCTCGAGGACCTTAAGCCGGTCGCGTATCGAGCGCGGCACCCAGTCGTCCTCGCGCAGCATCTCCAGGATTGCTCCACGTACGAGCGCGATGGCATAGGTTTCAAACTTTACCTGACGGGAGGGGTCATACTGATCGACGGCTTTGATGAGGCCCACTGCGCCCGCGCTCACCAGGTCCTCACGCTCCATGCTCGGAGGAAGCTTGCTGACAACTCGCCCCGCCGTTATCTTGACCAGATACGCATAGTGCGCGATGAGGAGGTCTCGCGCGGCAGCATCGCCAAGGCGTTTATAGCGCCTCCATTGGTCTTCGATCTCCGCGCCAGTCATGTGCTGTTCGTCTCCCGCCAGTTAGGGCGTAGAATCGTCCCTGATAACGCAATTCTACCCTTTTTACCGGGCGGACCACGTAATCCTGCGGGGTCGCTTCGGCGAGAATCAATTTGTGGCGGCATTCTCCTCTGCGTCGATCAGCTCTCCAACGGTGGAACCCGGAATGATTACGTCGAGTCCCTCGGACTCGACGCTATCATCTCCTGAGCTTGAAGAGAGCGCGTGCCGCAATATCAGCCCGAATCCCGCAAAGACAAGGAAGGCGGAAACCGTCTTCATGATGCACGTCTCAGTGGAAACGCCCGTCATCAAGCTGATAAATGCAACCAACATGCTCGCGACTGACCCCATCACCGTGGGAAGCTGTGGCGTAATTGCGTTCATGTTCAACCCTCCGGAGCATCCTTACAATGGGCGAGCCAGCTCTGCTAGAGCGTCGGCCGAGCGCTGCGTGCCGCAATCGCGTCTCGGTAGAGCGCGACGTACCTCTCTGCCGAGCGATCCCAGGAGAAATCGGAACGGAGCGCTCGATCGACCAGCAGGGCCTTGATCTCCGGGTTGAGGACGGCCGCGACAGCACGTTGAATGGCGTCCAGGAGAGCCTCCTGTCGGTAATCCGAGAAGACGAAGCCATTTCCTTCCGGATTGGTTACGGGATCGAAATCGCTCACCGTATCCGCAAGTCCGCCAGTCTGCCGTACAATCGGAACCGTGCCGTATCGCAGGGCAAACATCTGGCCCAGACCACAGGGCTCGAATCGCGAAGGCATCAGGAAGAGGTCGCTGCCGGCGTATATTCGCTGCGCCAGGTCCGTATCGAATGTTATGCAGGCTCGAACCTGTGTGGGGCGCTCCTTCTGTAAGGCGCGGAAGCGCGTATCATAGTGCGGATCGCCCTGGCCCAGCACGACGAACTGAACGGGCAGCTCGAGCATCCGGTCCATCACCTGGTCGATAAGATCGAAGCCCTTCTGGTCGGCGAGGCGGGAGATGAGCCCGATCAATATGGCGTTGGGGTCGACGGGGAGACCGAGCGCCTCCTGAAGCGCGCGCTTGCAGAGGGCTTTCCCGGCCGGGTCGGCCACTGAAAAGTGCGCGGGCAGCCGGGGGTCAGTCGCAGGATCGTGGACGTGGTAATCGATGCCGTTGAGAATGCCCGACATTCGGCCTTCGTAGTGGAGCGTCCGGAGGAGGCCGTCGAGGCCGCAGCCGTACTCCTGGGTCTGTATTTCGCGGGCGTAATTCTCACTGACCGTATTCACTCGATCCGAGCAGAAGAGGCCGCCCTTCATAAAGCTCCATTGGCCGTAGAACTCCAGGCCGTTCACATTATAGAGCCGCTCCGGAAGTCCGGTCGAGCCCCACTCGTTCCGCGGGAAATCGCCCTGATACGCCAGATTATGGATCGTAAAGAGCGTAGCCGCTTGTACGGTAGCGGGATTGTTGGCGTCTGTCGTTCGAAGGTACGCGGGAATGAGGCCGGAGTGCCAATCGTTACAGTGAATGATATCGGGCTGCCAGGACGGACGCAAATGGGCGAGCATTCCGATGATCGCTCGCGCAAAGAGCACGTAGGGCTCCGGTGCGTACATATAGATGCGGCTGCTATCGGTTGCCCGCTGAAAGAAGCCCGGGCAGGTGACGTCCCGCTCCTTATGCGGATGGTTTCCGATCAGGTATACGGGAACCTTGCCGGTAGTGCCGGGGTCGGACGGGAGAGCCGTCTGTCGGACAAACCCGAGCTCGATCTCATGGTTCCCAACAGGAACGGCGAACTCGTCGATGCAGGAGCGATGCTTGACCTTTGGATCGTCGAGCACCATCTGGTAGGCGGGCATCGCTACGCGCACATCGTGTCCGAGTGCCTGGAGGGCCTTCGGCAGCGCTCCGGCAACGTCCGCGAGTCCGCCGACCTTGGCGAACGGCGCTACCTCTGCGGAGACGACGAGTATTTTAAGTTTCTTTGGTGGCATGGTCTTGTCCAAACCGCGCGGCCAGGGCCGCCTTTCCTATGTAGTGAGGGTCCATCGGGTCTGGCTGCAGAAGCGCGCAAGAAACCCCGAGGGCCCGGTGAATCCACCGGGATTCCCTTTATGATAGCCTAACTCGCCGGCGATTTGGGTGATTGCCCGCGCCGCTGGCGACCCGGGGTACTCGACAAGGAATGGTCTCTTGTTCTTGACTGCCCTGTCGACATTAGCATCGGCAGGAATTGACCCGAGGCTGATAAGAAAACACCCGAGAAATCGCGAGGCAATTGCGTCCAGTCTCTCAAATACGGCTGCGCCTTCGTCGAGGGACTGGACCATGTTGGCGACCACCATCATTCTTGCCCCGGGGTTATGTGCATTTACGACCTTAATAGTGGCGTACGCTTCCGCGATGGCAGTGGGGTCTGGAGTGGTCACGACTACGATCTCATCCACTGCACAGAGGATCGAGAGAACTCCGGGCGCAAGCCCCGCGCCGGTATCGATGAGTACGGTATCGGCGAGCGCGTCCAGCTCGCCCAGAGCTCGCTTAAGGAGCGACCGGGTCTCCCGGGTGTCCGCCCCAATCTCGGTGAGCTCACTCCAGCCAGCGATAAGCCGCGGTCCGGCTGGAGCGCCAGAAAGTACATCGCGAAGTCGCTGCTCTCCGCGGAGCACATGCTCGAGGCTGAACTGTGGGTGGAGACCGAGGACGCGGTGCAGATTGGCGCAGTTGAGGTCGGCGTCGATCAGCACTATTCGACCACCCCGTTTCGCGAGCTGGAGTCCCAACGACGCCAATATATTCGTTTTTCCGACACCCCTCTTGCCACTCGTGACCGCGACCACTCGCGCTCGGTGAGGCGCGGGTGGCTCGGACTGAGCGTCACGCAGCGGTAAAGTCCGGCACCCGGCGCTTTGCGAAGCTGCGGACGCATGGTGCGCAAGGTTCCGAAGGCCCTGAGCCTGGTCTGAGATGGGCACGTCAATTCCTCGCTGCCCCGGGGCGGTGAGATGGACGGGGCAGAAACCGCTCAGCGGCGCGGCCTCAAGAGTGGCAGCAGGGAGACCGTCCCTGATCTATTATCGGCGGCCCGTGCTCTCCCCGTGACCCTGATTTCGTTTTGCCAGACCAGTCCGGTTCGGGACGCTGCGGCCGACAAGCAATCGGCGAGGTTGAGGGAGTATAATGAGAGTATGACGAAACCGAGCCCACGCCCTGGCCCCCGCCCGGCGCAGCGTTCCGGCTCTCGGCGCGCTTCCGCGCGGCGCAGCTCCCGACGTCCCATCATGACTCTGCTCTCGCTCAGCGTCCTCGCCATCGAAACGGTCGCTGCAATTCTTCTCCTCGGCTTCCTGGTAATCTTCTCCCGCTTTTCCGATGAACTGCCCTCGATAGAGGCCGCAACCGGTGACATCAAAGCGCCGGTCTCAACTACCGTCTGGTCGGAGGACGGAGTCCGGTTGGGCCAGCTCGATACTGAGAACCGGCAGCCCATCGATTTGAAGCAGATGCCCAAGGATGTGGTCGATGCAACCATAGCGATTGAGGACCATCGATTCTGGGAGCATCCTGGAATTGACGTCCAGGGCATCGCGCGCGCTATTCTGGCGAACCTACGTGGAAGCCGCATGAGCCAGGGAGCGTCGACGCTCACCCAACAGCTTGTACGCCAGCCCGTCCTCGCCTCCCAATTTGGCCTCTCCTCCGAGAAGAAGCTGTCGCGCAAGATTCGAGAGGCGCTCATTGCTCTTCGGGTGGAGCAGCTCTACTCCAAGAAGGAGATCCTGCAGCTCTATCTGAACAACGTCTATTACGGCGCGGGGGCTTACGGAATCCAGGCGGCTTCGCTCACCTATTTCGGTAAATCCGCGCGCAAGCTTTCGATTGCAGAGGCCGCTCTGCTCGCCGGATTACCGCAGCGCCCAAACGACTTTATGCCATTCGAGCACAGGAAGCTGGCGCTCCGCCGGCGTGACGAAGTGTTGAATGCGCTGCTTAACTATGGCTATATCTCGGTGGAGAAGTGCGAGGCCGCGAAATCTGAACCGGTCCATCTGGGCTACCGCCCCGAGCGCAAGACGTCGAACTTCCTCGCGCCCTATTTTACAACCTACGTGCTGGAAGATATCCGGCGACGGTATGGGCAGGAGTACCTGTACGGCGGGCTTAAGATTGAAACCACGCTGAATTGGAAGATCCAGAAGGCTGCAGAAGCTGCTCTCGAGAAGGGGCTGAAGTCTGGCGTTGCAGGCGCCAATCAGGGCGCTGTTGTGGCGATCGACAACAGGACCGGCTATATTCGAGCGATGGTGGGAGGGCGGAACTACCGGGCGAGTAAGTACAATGCGATTACGCAGGGGCATAGACAGCCCGGCTCTACGTTCAAGCTCTTCGACTATGCGGCCGCGTTTGATACCGATACACTGACCCTGCATAGTACGTTCCGAGACATCTACTTCGCCTATCCGGGCGATTCCAAGCATCGGGGCGTTGACGGAGAAACGCAGCGGACGCTCGACCTGCGAACAGCCATCGCGCTCTCGAGCAATAGTGTTGCACTGCAGGTCGCGCAGAAGGTCGGTATCCGCACCATTATCGACTATGCGCACAAGATGGGGATTACGACCCGGCTCGACCCGTATCTGCCTACAGCGATCGGCGCGACGGCGGTCCGACCGCTGGACCTCTGCTCAGCCTACACCATTGTGCCCATGAAAGGGGCGCGCTGCATTCCAATGGCCATCGTGCGGGTCACGGATGCAGAGGGCGCGCTGCTCGAAGAGAATATTCCAAACCTGAAACAGGACATCCTGAAACCATCGACCATCGAACAGCTGGACGATGCCTTTCTCGCCGTGGTTACTCACGGAACCGGTCGGGCGGCGCGCGGAACAGAGGGCAACGGTGTTATTGAGGACGCCCGCGGCAAGACCGGTACCACGAACGATGGCCGCGACGTGTGGTTTGCGGGTTATACACCAGAGCTCACCGCGGTCTTCTGGGCAGCCAATGTGGCCAAGCACGGGCGCCGAATCGTATACCGGCCAATGCCATCCGGGTACGGAGGCGTGGTCTGCGCGCCGATGTGGCACGACTTCATGGTGAAGGCGCAGCCGATCGAGAAGACCTTCAAGCTGACCACGGTGACAGCGCTGCCCCTTGCAGACCAGGACGAGCCGGATAACGGCGACACGGCTGACCAGCCCGAACGGCGAACCCGCCATGCTCGCCGGAGGCACACCGTTGCTCCCGCGCAGCCAGCCGATCCCGGCCAGGACGGCGGCCAGACGGATCCCGGCATGAACGGTGACCAGGCTCCTGACCCGGGCGATACTCCGACCAACGGCGCACCGTCGCAGGGAGAGACACCGGATGCTCCGCCGCCCGATTCCGCTCCGCCAGCGCCCGTAGGAGCGCAGAATGCTGCGCCGGAGCCGAGGCCGCCCATTCGCGTGCGAAACCTGCGGCCGCCAGCAGCGCGAGTCGCTTCCTCTGAAACGATTTCTGTCCGCGTCTGCGTCGACACAGGCCTGCTTGCCAACAGCTGGTGTCCTGAGACCAGAACGTCTCATGTAGCCGCGGCCGAGGCGGGGCGCATGCGGCGGTGCCGCGTGCATCACGCCCCGCCGGGAGAGCAGTAAGGGCCGACGAGCCCGCACTTTCGTTTCGATGGGCACTATGAAGGAGAGGAGACAACGATGAGGTGTAGGAACGTGATGCCGCTGCTTGCGGTATCTGGACTTCTTGTGACCTGGGCAGGCGCTTCGCAGGCCGAGGACCTGCCGCTCGTGAGTCCGCTGTTTGGCTCGGACATGGTGCTGCAGCGCGATCGCAAGGATCCTGTGTGGGGATGGACCACGCCGGGAACTGAGGTAACCGTTGCGCTGGACGGGCGAAAGAGCACCGCGACCGCCGGGGCAGATGGTAAGTGGATGACGACCGTCGGACCAGGGTCTGCCGGAGGATCCCACACACTCGTGATCACGGGACCAACCTCCGTTACCCTGTCCAACATCGCCTTTGGAGATGTGTGGGTATGCTCTGGCCAGTCGAACATGGAGATCGGGATACGGAACGTTAAGAACGCTGCCGAGGAGATTGCAAAAGCAAATTACCCCGGCATCCGACTCTTCAGCGTGGCAAAGAAGACCGCAGGGTCCTCGGAGAGCATTCCGGTGGGCCGGTGGGACGTTTGTACCCCTGAGACGGTTGGCGCAGGCGGGTGGGGCGGGTTTACGGGTGCTGGTTACTTTTTCGGCCGGAAGCTCCACGAGGACCTTAAGGTCCCCATTGGACTGATTCATACGTCGTGGGGCGGGACGGTGGCAGAGGCATGGGTCAGCCCCGAGGCGCTGAGCATGATGCCGGACTTCAAGCAGGCGGTGACCGATGCACGCGGTCGCCATGACAAAGAGACCGGCAATCCGAACATTTCAACAGTCCTCTATAACGGGATGATCGCGCCGCTCGTGCCTTTCGCCATCAAAGGTGCAATCTGGTACCAGGGCGAATCGAATGCCGGGCGAGCCGCGCAGTACCGCCAGCTCCTGCCGATCCTGATCAAGGATTGGCGCGCACGGTTCCAATCGGGCGACTTCCCCTTCTACATCGTCCAGCTGGCGAACTTCCAGGCCCTGGCTACTCAGCCCGGGGAGGATGCATGGGCAGAGCTTCGAGAGGCGCAGACGATGACGGCGGAGAGCGTCCCGAACACCGGGATTGCCGTTACGATCGACGTCGGTGATGATAAGGATATCCATCCGAAGGACAAGCAGACAGTCGGCACTCGCCTGGCTCTCGTCGCAGAGGCTCAAACGTACCACAAGAGGGTGGCATACGCCGGTCCCACATTCAAGTCGATGAAGCGCCAGGGCTCCGGCCTACTCCTCACGTTCGACCACGCCGACGGGGGAATAAAAGCCACGGGCGGCAGCGTACTGGGATTTGCTTTGGCGGGCGCGGACCATCAGTTCCACTGGGCCACGGGTAAGATCGTGGGCGCAAACTCCATTCTTGTCACGTCGGACGATGTTCCAGACCCGACTGCAGTGCGCTACGGATGGGCGATCAATCCGCCGGTGAGCATATACAATGGCGCAGGTCTTCCGGCAGTTCCTTTCCGCTCGGATAGGCCGGTTCCCTCAGAGCCGAAGTAGGCTCGCCGATCCTGAAAGCGCAAAGTGGCCGTCCGATCGACCCGGTTCGGGTCGATCGGTCGGCCACTTTGCGCTTTGTGGCAGTAATTACTAACGGCGGACCGTTACCACTTTGCTGCTCCGGGGGGTTACTCGGGCACCGGGTAACGCGTGA
>JBBRJW010000087.1:0-7869 GCA_038218705.1 Chthonomonadales bacterium
ACCGGAGGCCGCAGCGGTGGCGGAGGCCCCATTCCCTGCAGGGAATGGGGCCTCCGCCACTAAGAAGCGCAGTGTGAGAAAGTGGAGGCGCGCCTCAGGCGGCCTCGGGAAGCGCCGCGTCCCCGCTCTCCGCAGCCGGCAGACTGATCGTAAAGCACGCTCCGCCGTCGTTACAAACCGTGAATTCGCCACCATGCTTCTCGATGATGCTGTGACTGATGGAGAGGCCGAGGCCCGTTCCTTTGCCCGGATCCTTTGTGGTAAAGAACGGATCGAAAACGCGCCCTATTATCTCCTCCGGTATGCCAGTTCCGTTGTCGTGGAAGCGAAGCACGCTGCGCCCCTCCTCCAGTTCGGAAGTTATTCGGATGCACGCGCCCGGAGTGTGCTCAATTGCATCGCGGGCATTCGTGATCAAGTTGAGGAACACCTGTTCGAGCTCGTTGGCATCTGCCACGACACGCAGCGGGGACTCGCTAAGATCGAGCCGCACTTCGATGTCGTGTGTGCGCAGCTGCTCGCCCACCAGCAGGAAGCAGTCACGAACCGTCTGATTGACGTCGACAGCCGTCCGGTCCGAATTGGAGGTCCGACAGAATGTCCGCAGGTGCTTTACGATCTTCACCATCCGGGCAGTCTGGCCCACGATTAGCACAAGGTCGGGCGCGATGTTGTCCGAGAGCCCGGGCTCATCCTGAAGCTGTTGGGCAATCCCGCGAATGATGGCGATCGGCTGGTTCAGCTCATGCGCTACCCCGGCTGAGAGGGTGCCCAGCGAGGCGAGCTTGGCAGACTGCACGAGCTGGCCCTCAGCGGCCTGAAGCTCATTCCGGCTCGCCTGCAGCGATTCGGCCATGGTGTTAAACGCGGCCGCAAGATCGCCAATCTCATCGGGAGCGCTCTCCTCTACTCTGCGTTCGAGATCCCCCGCTGCGATGGCCTTCGTGACCTCGGCCAGATGGGTGATCGGGCGAACAATTTTGCCGGCGAGCAGCATAGCGAGAAGACCTCCTGCAATGCAGGAGAGCATGAGAATAATGGATCCGAGAAGGGACATACTCTTCGCGGTTCGGTCGACCTCTCTGTTCGTGAGTGGGCGGGTCTCCTCTACCATGTGCCGAGACGTGGCTATCGCGGCCACCGTCATGGTCCGATCACTTCGGTTCTCAGTATCGTGGGTCCGCTGCTGAATCGCGCTTTGCATCGTTGTTAGCTCTCGACGCATCTGGTTTCGAGTTCGGATGCTCAGGCCATCAGAGATCTCCCGCGAGCGCTCCACAACCCGTGCCGAGGTCGCCTTTCGAATCGCCTGCGCGTCGCCTCGAAGTCGGCTGCTTGCGACCGTGGCGGCACGCAGCACCTCGGTTCGCAGGCTCGTCATGGCGGCACTCGAATTCTGCGCGATGTCGTGATTGAGAGATGCGATCGGGGCAATCGCCTCCGTGCGCGGTATCGCGACCACAACCTGCCAGGGCGGAGCCTCGGCAGTTCCATGAAGAGCCGTCACGGGAGCGGAACAGGTGAGAACTCCACCGGTAACCTGGTGTGGGGGCAGCAATGCGCGCCCACGCTCATCGAGAATGTAGGCAAAGCCAGCGTGCCCTATCCTGGCGGCACGAATGGTATCCCAGAGATCCTCCAGCGAGAGGGTCGCCGTCAATACACCAATCGCACGCCCCCTATAGAGCTCGATTGGAACCGCAATCCGCAGGCAGGGCACGCCATCGACGTTGGACTGCGCCTCCAGCGCCAGATAGGGATGGTCCTGGATAGCCGTCTTGAAATAGACTGCGTTCGCGTGGTTTCCCAGCTCAGCGGGCGCAACCGCGTGGTCCTCGGCGCTCATGGCCGTATCGTCGCCTTGCCGGTTCAGCACGGCCAGGACCTTGAACTGCGGGAACCGGCGGACCAGCGCATCCAGAGTCGCCTTTTGATCGCTCTTATCGCTTCCCGACATAGCAGGCATCAGAGCAGCGATATTCAGGAAATTCGAGGCATCACTTATATGCTCGCTCACCACAAGGGCAAGCCGGGTCGCGCGCTCCTGCATCAGCGTATCGTCGAGGGCGAGCATCGCCTTTTCGATATTCCCCGAGGTCCGCGTCTGCAAGTTCCCTGCGCCGTGAGCGAAGATAATCCCCATGCTCTTCTGAACACTGCCGAGAGCGGCATCGTTGGTTGCCATCGACTGCTGAAGGGCTGTGTCGAAGTTTGATTGGGCGAGGTCAACGAGGTCGTGCGAAGCGCCCCGCAGAGCGCTAGCTTCCTGCACCGTCATCCGATCCGTCAGCGACTGGATCGTCTGCATGGTAACGTTCTGAGCCTCTTCCCCCGACTGGTGTACTGCTCGCGCACCCAGGTCCTGGAAGGTTCGTCCTGCCGCTTCGACTCCACGGGAGTTTATTCTCTCCACGGCCCGTAAAGTCCGGTTGGTCTGGCTGCGTCCAACATATGCCATCAGCGTCATTGTTACGAGAATGGGCGCGGCAACCATAAGTGTAAACATGCGCACGAGTCGGCGCGCCATTTTGCTTTTCCATTGAAAGAGCCGCATCGCTCTACCTATCATCCCTCTCTCCGTCGATTACCTCATCTGCGAGATGGAGAAGCGCCGGCGGCACATTGAGCTTGATGTTGCGGGCCGTAACCAGATTCACGGTCAGCACGGTCCGACGGGGACCCCGGACTCGCATTGTGGCAGGCTGCTCCGCCCCCGTAAGAATGTGACTCGCCATGTCTGCCGTCACGTCGCCCAGGTCCTCCACGCTTGCGGAGAGTGAAAGCAGCGCCCCTGCCTGCGCTGCCGCCACCGAGGAACCGAGCACCGGAAGTCGGTTATCGTGAGCGAACGCGATGCTCTCCTCAAGAGGTTTCGCGCCGGACGACGCAGGATCTGGAATCAACCATAGCGCATCGATCTTCCCGCGGAGACTCGCGAGCACGTCGCGGGTCGCCTGCCCCGGGGGTGAGGCGACCGGGACAATGGCTGCGTTCAAGCGCTTTGCCTCGATCTCCGCCTCCGCGAGCATCGAGAGCGAGGTAGGGTCGCCAGGGGTAAACAGGACTCCGATGCGTCTCGCGGTCGCAGCATATTGGAGGAGCGCATCGAGCTGCTTTCCGGGACTTACCAGCAGCGTGGAGCCAGAGAATCCCCCGCCTGGCTTCTCCAGACTCTCGACGGCGCCGATGCTGACAGGATCGAGCACCATGCTGAACAGCACAGGAGTTGTTACCTTCTGCTTCAGAGCGAGCCGCGTGGCATCCGTTCCCAGCGTCACAATGAGCGCCGGCTTATTTGCCGCTTCGGTCGCGAACAGCGCGTCATCGCTGCTCACCTTTCCGGTGAGCGCAACTACCCGAAACTCAACACGGTCTTTGCCGAGCCCGCGCGCCTTGAGGCCATTCGTAAAGCCCTGAAGTGCCGGAGCGTAGAACGGAATGTCGCGGGTCTTGACAACGAGAATGTGAAGCCGCCCCGGGGCTACCTCGCTCGCAGCGGAGGCGCCACACAGGCAGCTTATCGCGAGCGAGAGGACAAGCGCGCATCTTAGATATTGGAGTCGGATTAACGTCACTGTCATCATTCCCGGCGAGCAACCGGTCGTACCCATGTCTTACCGGGCTCGCAGCTAGTGTGCCAGGTGAATATTCGGCAGGACGCAGGGCAAACGAGAGGAGGCGAGTGCTCAGGAGGGGGTTTTCGGGGATCAGGATGGCAAAAAAGACGTGAGTGCGTCATTTGCCAGAAGCAGGCCCTGATGCGTAAGAACAAGTCGCTCGGAGCCCTGCTCCAGCAGTCCGCGAGCCTGCAGCGCCGCAATCTCGGCGGCGAAGTGGGCGCGAGGGTCGACTCCGTGGCGGGCGCGAACACGCGCAAATTCCAGTCCCTCTCGCAGCCGGAGCCCCAGCATCATCGTCTCGGCAAGACTTACTCCGCTTCCGACCTGCTCGGAGTCAACGGCGAGGTCCCGGCCCTCAGCCACCGCATCGATGTAGCGCTGCGGCAGCTTCTCCCGCTTCCAGCGTCGGCCGCCAAGATAGGAGACCGCGCCGGGACCCACCCCGAGGTACTCCTCGTTGCGCCAGTAGACCTGGTTGTGCCGGCTCCGAAAACCAGGGCGGGCGAAATTACTCACTTCGTAGTGGTGCAGACCGGCATCCGCAAGGGTTGTGATCGCCTCCTCGTACATCGCCAGCTCGTCATCTTCGTCCGGCAGGCTCAGCTTCCCGCCCGCATAGAGCCGCTCGAAGCGGGTTCCCGGCTCAAGAGTAAGCGCATAGAGAGAGAGGTGATCGGGGTCCAGCGCAATCGCTCGCTCCAGGCTCGCCCGCCAGAGAGGCAGCGTCTGGCTCGGCAGCCCGAACATAAGGTCGAGGCTCACGTTCTGGAAGCCGGCCGCGCGGGCCGTGGCGAAGGCATGGTCGGCCTCGCCTGCGGTGTGGGAGCGATCGAGGGCAGTCAGCAGCCTGTCATCAAAGGCCTGCACCCCAATGCTCAGGCGATTGAAGCCCGCCTCCCGCATCCGCGCAAACTTCGCAGCGTCCGACGAACCGGGGTTTGCCTCGCTCGATATCTCAGCGTCGGGCCGCACAGAGAAGCAAGCGCGGATGGTATCGAGGAGGGAGGCGAGCTGCTCGCCGCTCAGGGCGGTGGGCGTTCCGCCGCCGAAGAAGATGGTCGCAACCGACCGAGCGCCGCCCGCATGGACATGGCTGGCAGCCCGCTCAATATCCCGCTGAATCGCGTCGACCGTTGCCTGAATTCGCGGGCTTCCCGAAGGCTCCACGGAGACATTGAAGTCGCAGTAGGCACAGTGTCGCGCACAGAACGGAATGTGAACATAGAGAGCGAGGTCGAGCTGGCGCAGGTGCATGTGGCGGGTCTCCCGCGCTATTGTACACGATCTACTCGGCGCAGACCGGTATACTGAGGGTCCTATCCGTGCAGCAGGAGTCGCAGCGCCAACATGGCCTACCAGGTGAAAGAGATATTCTATACGCTCCAGGGCGAGGGCGCGCAGACCGGGCGCGCCGCCATCTTCTGCCGCTTCGCAGGCTGCAACCTCTGGTCGGGCCGCGAGGAGCACCGCAGCACAGCAATCTGCACTTTCTGCGACACGGACTTCGTGGGGATTGACGGGACCGGGGGAGGCCAATTTGCCTCCGCTTCTGCGCTGGTGGCAGCGGTGGCTGCAAAGTGGCCTGCCGCGCAGGGAGCCGCCGCGATCGCCGTGGCGCGGCCGCTGGTGGTGTGCACAGGCGGCGAGCCGTTGCTGCAGCTCGACCTGCCCGCGGTCGAAGCACTCCACGCCGCCGGCTTCGAGATCGCCCTGGAGACGAACGGCACGCGCCTCCCGCCCGCCGGGATTGATTGGGTTACCGTGAGCCCGAAAGCCAACGCCCCGCTCGTGCTCACCAGCGGCAATGAGCTCAAGCTGGTCTACCCGCAGGCTTTGGCCCGGCCGGAGCGCTTCGAGTGTCTTGCATTCGAGCGCTTCTACCTGCAGCCGATGGATGGACCGCAGCGGGCCGAGAACACTCGTCAGGCTATCGAGTATTGTCTCGCGAATCCACGGTGGCGGCTCAGTCTGCAGGCCCACAAGGACGTCGGCATCCGCTGAGCGACGCTAAGTACGGTGAATGAGAGGCGTCTCCCCATGGAGGTCTTCAAGCTATTTCAGATAGAGGCGGCTCATCGACTGCCAAACGTACCTCCAGGCCATAAATGCGCCCGGCTGCACGGTCATTCCTTCCAGATCGAGATCCACGTCGACGGTCCCATCCTCGAGCCAGACGGCTGGGTGATCGACTTCGCCCAGATCCGCTTGGCGTTCGACCCGACCTATCAGCTCCTCGACCACCGCTACCTCAACGAGATCCCCGGTCTCGAGAACCCTACCAGCGAAAACCTGGCGCGCTGGATCTGGTCCCGGTTGCGGCAATCGCTCCCACTCCTCAGCGCCGTTGTCGTGCGCGAGACCTGCACCTCGGGCTGTGTCTACCGCGGCGACTAGCGCCTTCCCTCTTCGTCCTTGCTTATCCGCTGGCTTGTGCCGGCCCACCGAGGAATGGGGGCGCCGTTTGTCGAACGTGGCAAACAGGACCCCGCGTTCGGAAGGAGCAAAACCATGGCGAAGAAGATTGCGATGATTGGCGCAGGCAGTGTCGTCTTCTGCAAGACCCTCATGAGTGACATCATGGCCACCCCGGCCCTGGCGGACAGCGAGTTCGCCCTGATGAGCCCAACGGAGCCGAAGCTGCGCCGCATGGAGGCATTTGGTCAGCGCATGCTTCGCGACAATGACCTTCCGGGCAAAGTCTGGGCGACGACCAACCGGCGCGAGGCCATCCAGGACGCGGATTTCGTGGTGGTCATGATTCAGGTCGGCGGGTTCCATGCTTATGGAGTCGACTATGAGATCCCGCTCAAGTATGGGGTCGATCAGTGCATCGGTGACACCCTGGGCCCGGGCGGAGTTTTTCGCGGCCAGCGGCACATCCCGGTCCTCGTCGACATCGCCCGCGACATGGAGACGGTCGGGAAGCCCGGAGCGATCATGCTCCAGTACGCCAACCCGATGGCGGCAAACTGCCTCGCTCTCGGCCGGGTCTCGCCCGTCCCGTTCATCGGTCTCTGCCACGGCGTACAGACGACGCTCGACCTGATCAGCGGCTACTGCAACGTCCCGAAGGACGAGATCACCTACGTCTGTGGCGGCATCAACCACATGGACTGGTTCCTGAGGCTTGAGCACAGAGGACGCGACCTCTACCCGGAGCTCCGCGAGAAGTTCGAATCGCCCGAGTACTACAAAAATGAGAAGGTGCGCGGCGAGGTCTTCCGCCACTTCGGCTACTTCATGACGGAGTCGACCGGCCATCTCTCGGAGTATGTGCCCTGGTTCCGCAAGAGCCGCAAGGCGCTGGACACCTACTGCGATGAGCCTGCATTCGGCGGAGAATCGGGAGCTTACTACAAGTGGGGGAAAGCGATGGCCGAGAAGTACGCGCAGGTCGATCCCCTTCAGTTCGAGTCGACGCGCATCGATCGCCGGAGCGTAGAGTACTGTTCCTACATCCTGGAAGCTGTTACGACGGGCAAGCCCTTCCGCCTGATGGGCAACGTCCGGAACGACGGTTACATTCCGAACTTGCCCGCCGGCTGCTGTGTGGAGGTGCCAACGTTTGCCGACGATACGGGTCTCCATCCGACCGTAATCGGCCCGCTCCCTGCCCAGTGCGCTGCCGCGTGCCAGACCAACATTAACGTTCAGCAGCTCTGTGCGGAAGCCGCGCTTGGCGGCGACCCCGAGCACATTGTGCACGCGCTTGCGCTCGACCCGCTCACCGGCGCAGTCTGCACACTGCGTGAGATCCGGGAGATGGCCATCGAAATGCTTGAGGCGCTGCGCCCCTACCTGCCGCAGTTCGAGGGCAAGTCGATCCGGCCAACGCCAGCCATCTCCATTCCCGCCGACTGTAAGCCAGTCGACGTGCCGCTCGATCCAGCCCTCGCCATCGGCCACCGGTTCGGCGCGCTGATTGAGCAGAAGACAGCATGAGCACGCAGCCCGCAGGCGGCCCTGCGGTGCCCGGAGTGGCCGGCAAGCTTGCCGCAGTGCTCGGGCTGCTGCTCCTCGCGGCGTGCCCGCTGCAGGCGCAGGAGATCGCAGCCCGGCGCGCCGCGCCGCTGCTTGTGCAGCCGCAGGGCGTCTTCCACGTCCCCTTTCTGCTGCTGAACCAGAGCCGCTCAATTCGTGCAGCCACTCCCCGGTTCACGGCGACGGGAGGTACGCTCCTGAGCACAGCCCGCGCGGTGTCACTTGCGCCCCACGCTTCGCGCGTCGTGACGGCCACCGTGGCTCTGCC
>JBBRJW010000088.1:0-7809 GCA_038218705.1 Chthonomonadales bacterium
CTGCGTGGTGATCCCGAAGGCGGGATCGATTTCTACCCGTATTGCGATTGACGTGCCGGGTAACTACGCGGTCTTTGCCCGGTCCACGCGCGCCACCAAGCCGGCGACCGCCGACGTATTCATCGATGATGCGCCGGTGCCTCCGATCAACGCCCGTGCCGGTCAGACCTACCTTACCGGCGTGGTCGCGCTCACTCGAGGAAAGCACACCATCACGATTCGGCCCCGAGGGGGCCGGGATATTCGCGCCGACTTCATCCTGCTTACCAACGATCTGACCGTGGCCGGGTACGATTTTGCATACCACGCCGCGCCCGTTCAGTAGGAGGAAAGGGACGAAGCTACTTGCTGGCCGGAGGATAGAGGAGCAAGACGCCAGAGTGTGGGGGCAGGCTCACCTCGCGCACGTCCTCGCCGGTGTAACGGCGCATGGGCCCGCCTAGCTTGATGAGCGCGGTGAGGGTGTCGCTGGAGTTGACGTAGACGTCGCCGGCTGTGAAGTTGCGCCGCCACACCACCCCACGTTCCGCCGGGACTTGATGGCGCTCCTGTGTCGAAGCGCCCAGCGGAACATTGAAGAGCTTCGCGTGTGCCTCGACCTCTCGTCGGAAGGTCGCCAGGCTGAAGCCTGAGCTCGGCCCTCCGGAGGCTGTGAGCGGCATCGGCTGAAATACCAGCCTCCCCTGTCGATGCGATACCAGCAGGTAACTCGCGATCAGGAACTCCAGCTCGGCATCGTCCCGGTAGGCGGCGGAGGCGATGAAGACCCGGCCATTGCGGGCAGCGCGATCTGCGGCCTCCTCAGCCAGCTCCCAGAGCTTCTCCGGGACGCTCGCCCCTGTCCAGAATGGATGGATCCACCCCTCGCTCCACGCCCCATCCATGCTCGGCTCGTAGGTATCCCAGAGTCTGCCTACCAGATCAGGCTGTTCCGTGCCGCGCGCCGTCGGCAGTGTTCCGTTCTCGGCGAGCAGGTCGAAGCCAGTACTGTTGGGAACAATCTGAAAAGGGAACGAGCGGCGCACGCGCTGGAGCCATTTACCCGTGACACGGGCGCGGGATGCTTCGGTAGGGTAGGCCGGCAGCTTCTCGTCGATGGCCGAGTTGCCCAGGGGCAGGTCGTCCACCAGCGCGCCAGCCGCACCGGTGCCCTTTACCAGTGCGGTGGCTCGCGCGATCCAGTGATCGATCCAGAGCGTGCTGTCGTACTGCATCCAGTGGAGGCCCGGCCCGGGCGGTTTCACCTCCGCGCCACCGATGGCACGAAGGGCAGCGCCAGCCAGCCCTGGCGACCAGCCGCCGACTGTCCCGGGCTCCTCGTCCGATTCCGCGGCGACGGTAGCCGAGAGCTGCAAGAGCGGCGTGAAGAGTGGCTGCTGGCGCACCATTTCGGCGAAGAGGCCCGGGCGGGTCGCTGTGGGGCTGAGGACCACGACATCGCAGGTTGCGGCGAGCCAGTCCCTGTTGGAGTCGGAGAGCTTCGCGGCGCGCCCTGCCTTTGCGCCGAGATCGCGCGTGAAGAGGCCCCCCAGGCGCACCGGCAGTGGGCCGCGAATGCGCGGCGTGAGTGTCGGCTGGACCGGCGTAATGACCACAGAGGGGGGCTGCAGTTCGGGCGCCTGCGCCAACGCCGGTGTAGCCGCGGGCGCCGCTATCGAAGCGATGCAGGCGAGCGAGGCCAGAAAACTCATGCGGCGAGGCTCCTCGTGGCAGTGCGCACTACTGCCAGAACTGATACGTTGGAAGGCCGCGAACAATCCCGTAGATGTTCCAGAGACTGCCCACCGTAAACTGCCCAAGCATAAGGCCTACAAAGAAGGGCAGGGCCTTGTGGAAGCCGCCGCGGCCTCCGTACCGGAGGATAAGCGACTTAAAGAGCCATGCAAGGAAAAGCGGTCCCCAGACCAGATTGATCTCCCACGACGATGTCACGGCGAATGCGAGCGGATGCAGAGGCCACCAGGGGAGGCGCACGCGCATCCACTGCAGCAGGAACGCGATGCCGAAGCCGATCCAGATCGCCATGAACTCCGGCGGCTTGCCGGGCTCCGGCGATTTGAGCCAGGTCGTCAGCGTGTTAAAGGACTCCGCGCCGAACGTCATGCGCGACTTCCCCTCGGCTCCGTACGAATACATCAGGTGGAGAATCACCCAGAAGGCAACGAATACCGAAGCGGTCCCGAGCCCGAGCAGCGCCTTGGTCCACTTCTTGAACTCGGTCCGCGTCTGCTCCGCCAGCTTGTAGGCTTCGAGCTGATGGGGCATCGGGTGCGCTCGATAGGCCCGGTTGAACCAGTAGAAGAGGGCGAAGACCGTGCGTGTGTCCGCGTCGAACGCCTTGCTTCCGGCAACGCGAGTCATGATCATCTCGGGCCCGGTAAAGTGCAGGTCGTGAACCGGCGTCCCGAGCTCGGAGCGCATGCGCGTGATGGCGAGCGCCAGGGCGAAGTACATTAGGAAGAAAATGATGCCAACCCACCAGGTCATACCGAGAAAGCTTGCGAAGGAGATGAGCGCCGTGAGGCCCACCGTGATCCCGATAAACGCATTGCGGTACGACATCGGCTCCAGCGTATCATCGAGCGTAGAGGCCCGTCCGAAGGCGCGCCGCGCCACCTGCTTCAGGTAGGTCCGGCTGATCCAGATGGAGTAGAGGCAGAACGAAATATACGCTCCGAACGCCTGGTTCTCCGTATAGGGGAAGCGCGGGTCTTGATCATAGGCCATGGCCACCGAGAAGACCTTCTCGAGTTTCCAGAACCAGTAGAAGAAGACGCATGAGAAGAGGAAGTCGAGCGGCATAAACATGCCGAGCCCGATCATGAATGGGTAGAACGAGAGCGGTGTCCAGCCGATTGCGTTCCATGGCTTCGACGTGAAGAACGGCCCGAGATCGAGGAAGCTCTGGCCGAATCCTGGTGTCAGGATCGACGGCACAGAGGGATAGTAGTAGTTCAGGCTGTTCACCTGATCGATGATCCCGGCCACGATGAACCCTGCCCAGAAAAGCCTGTTCCGGAAAACGCCGCCCGCATCGAACGCATGTTCATGAGTGATCTGCAGAGGCAGCTGCACGATCGGATAGGTGAGGCGCTCATTGTCGGTCCACTGCTTGCGGAGCAGCGCGTTCACACAGAGCATCACGAAGAGCAGCGTCGATACAAAGAGCGTCCAGATACAGACAACGGGCAGCCAGGCGTGCAGATACTTCAGATGCCATACACTATCGTTGCCAAGGTAGTAGCTCTTGTAGATTGCCTCGTCCGAGATGAAGAGACCCTTCCGCAAGTGCGTATTGATCAGCTTGTCCCAGCCATTGGACGCGTCGGCATGCTTGAACGACCAGGTGAGCATCGGGACGAAGACCTGGAGCATATCGTGCCCGGAGACGCACGAGCCAATGCTGAGGACCGAGTAAGTGAGCAGGAGCTCACCGCGATGAAGCGCAAACTTCGGGGCGTATCGCAGGATTACGCGGTTGATCAGCGTGAGGCAGAAGAGAACGAATATCGTATTGAAGAGCAGTGAGATCGTCGTCGGATGGGCGGAATAGCGCACGACCTCCATCTGGACAACCCAGTAGGAGTTGATCGGCAGCAGGAAGAGGCAGAGCAGCACAGATCGCCAGGTAACGGCTTTCGGGCGCTCCAGCCCTGCGAGGGGATCCATGTAGTGCGACCCGGGCTCCTGTGGCGACTCGGGCAGAGGGTCTGTGGACGACATCCGATATTGCATCCTTAACGTTGCGCGCGGCTATGCGTGGCGTCGAGTTGGGCTATGGCTGGGTGCGGGGGCTTCGGAGGGTAGATTAGGCATTTCACACATTTAATCCTCCCTTCGGTTGTGACAAATGGCGTCCAGACTGGAGCGAGGCCTATCCGAGGCCGGCATCGCCTGCCTGCCATGCTTTTCAGAGTGTTTTCGGGTGGCCCGTGGCCCACAACTCGTTCGTGCGCCCTGACAATTCGGCACTCGATCGGGCAGACGTCCGGGGCCCTGATCCCGTTCAAGCTGCGATTGGCCAGAGATCGCCTGCTCGCCACATTATTGAGATTTGCGGACCGGCAAATATGGGCTACAGTAGCGTATTACGACTGCCGTTATTGCATAAATTGAGTTATCCAGGCTCCCGGGTTGGTCTCAATCCTGCACGCAACGGGAGCGAGCAGCGCGAAAGTGAAGTATGCTTCGTGACGATCGACGACCACGCAATTGTAACGAAACAAGAGGCTCGCAGGCGTCCACGCTCTTTTCAGGCCATCAGCCAGTCTGAGGAGTGGCTCTTTACGACGCTGGAGAGCACCGGGGACGCGGTCATCGCGACCGATGCCGATGGCAAGGTCATCTTCATGAATCGGGTGGCGGTTCAGCTAACAGGTTGGAACGAGGAGGAGGCGCAGGGACGTGACTGCCGCGACGTCTTCCACATTGTGAGTGCTTCCACTCGCAAAGAGACCGAGAGCCCGGTAACAAAGGTGTTGCGCGACGGCACACAATCGGGTCTAGCAAACAATACGATTTTGATTTCCAAGCACCACATTGAGTACAGCATAGATGACAGCGGATCGCCCATCCGCGGTAAATCGGGCGCAGTGGTGGGGGTTATCCTGAAATTCTGAGATGTCACCTATCGCCGTACGGCGGAGACGAGCCTGCGCGAGCGGACCGACATATTGCAGACGCTCTTTGACCATATCCCGGTAATCGTAGCGCTCATGGGTGCCAATGACCAGATTATGTGGGTCAACCGGGAGTGGGTCCGGACGACCGGCTGGACACTTGACGCGATGCATGGGCATGAGATGATGGCCGTGTTCTATCCTGATCCCCGGTGCCGGCAGATTGCAGTCGACCACCTGCAGCTGGCGGCTCCCGGGGTGGCGTGACCTCCAGACGACTGTCCGCGATGGGAGCGTCCTCGATATTGCGTGGGCGAGCGTGCGTCTCTCCTACGGTACCGGGATAGGCATCGGGCACGTTGTCAGCGAGCGTAAGTTGCTGGAGGCGATCATCACCAAGGCGCAGGCTATGGCCGAAGCGCGGAACATCCGGCTGGAACTGGCCATGCGCGAGTCCACGCATCGGTTCAAGAACGACCTGCAGATGATCTCCGCGCTGATTGATGTTCAGGCTCAAGAGGGAGCTGCCGCGGTTCCTCGTGAGCAGCTCGCGCAGGTCGAGTTCCACATCCAGGCCCTGGGCGAGATCCAGGCGATACTTCTGGAAGATGTCCGGCACAATTCCCGGGAAGCGGACTTGTCGGCGAATACTGCCCTGCTGCGGCTGGTTCCTCTGCTGAAATCGACTCTCGGTGTAAAGCGGATCGAGTTTGTGGCCGACGATGTACGCCTACCGGTCAAGCAGGGGATGTGTCTGGCGGTGCTGGTGAATGAGCTCGTATGCAACGCTTCTAAGCACGGAGGCGAAATTATCTACCTGCAGTTAACGGTGGCCGATGGCGATGTGCCTCGGGCAGTTTCTGACGATGGCCCCGGATTTGTACTCCCACTTATTTCGAAAGAGGGGACACACGGAATCGAGCTGGTGGAGACACTGAGCCGCGTCGACCTGAGTGGTACCGTCACCTTCGACAATCGACCCGAAGGTGGCGGACGGGTGCGGATACGGTTTCCCGCGCCCGCCTCGATCGCTGCCTGAGCGAGAACGACGTTTATCCCTCGCCAGGGGTAGTTGCACGGGGCCATCTCCCGGCGGAGCATGACCTGCCCCCGCTGGCAGCCAACCCGGAAAGCGCAGGAGGCCGCGACTTGCACGGCAGTGCGCGCGCCGACACCGCACGCATGTCGGGACCGGGGAGATGGTGACGCGGCGCGGTGGGTCCGTATCGGTGAAACGCTGCGGAATACACTCCGTAGAGAGTCGTAAGGGCCTACGCCTCGCCGGCTCACAGGACGTGATGCCGGCTCCACAGAAAGCGCCGACACCATGCAGAATGAACTCCTTTCCGATCCGCTCCCCGAGATTCCCCAGCAGCTCTCGTCCATCGCTCCGGAAGAACTTGCAGCCGACAGCGCCCTAGCCGCGCGGGAGTCGCAGGCGGTTCACGAGTGGCTCGTACGGACCCAGTTCAAGGCTCGCCACGATAAGACGATGTTCTGGGGCGGCTTCATCTTCCTACAAGCGCTCGTCTGTGTGCCTATATGCATGAGCGCTGTAGTCCCGCTAATGCGAAACGGGCACTTTACCTATCTGGCGCTTGCGATGATGTTTGCGCCCGCCATCGGAATATCGGCACTTGCACTGCGATTCGCGTTCAAGAAGCCGGATTGGAATGCCGAAGAGTTAGCTCGCATCGGCGGAGTCCAGGCCGTTGGACCGCTAATTGAGCTCCTCTCCGCTCCGAAGCTCCCAAAGGAGCTAAAGCCGCTCTATCAGGCCCTTACCGATCTGCTTCCGCAAATGAAGGTGAGCGACGCGGGGTTGCTTTGCTCGGACCAGCGAAAAGTACTCTACCCTCTCCTCCGGAACGACTCAGGTGTATACGCTGCGTTTCCCGATCTCTTCCTCGCCTTTCGCCTTGCCATTCTGAAAGCGCTGGAGCAGGTGGGAGATGCAGACGCCATTCCAATCGTGCAGAGTCTTGCGACTCGGAAGGCACGGACTCCGGGGGAAATCGCGGTCCAGGCGGCAGCGCTCGAATGCCTGCCACTGCTTCAGATCAACTCTGGCCATGTGGAGGCCACGAAGCTGCTGCTCCGCGCTTCGTCGACTGAGGCTGCCGCGCCCAGTACGCTGCTGCGTTCAGGCCAGTCCAGTCCTGTGGTCGACTCCGATCAGCTTCTGCACGCTTCTCATTCGCCCCCTCACCTGCCCTGATCGAAAAGGCGGTGTGCTGGCCAGATGGCGTGTTAGTTTATGTCCTTGCCGGAGAGAGAGTCGTGAGTGAGGTGGATGTCCGGGCAGTTGTCGGGCGACGGACTAATCTGGGTGGCACGGATGAACTTCGCGTGTCCATCGGCCAGCACATACTCGCGCGCGCCCTGCCAGCAGTCCGTGCCGGCCGTTGTGGGCCCCGCGAGCGTGCCCCAGTAGCCGACCTGACCGCTCGGGCCCTTCTGATGGCTGTCGAGCCACTCCCCAACGAGCACCTTCTGCGCAGAGAAGGCGAGGGAGGCCTGGCCCTGCGTTGTGCAGGTCGCGCCCGCGCCCGGTGTGTTGAGCCCGGCGCGCAGGTTGGCCAGTGTCATCGCGTTGATCTCCGCGGGCGCGTGGTAGAAGCAGGCTGAGTATCCGTACGAGGTGGAGTTGTAGGTGCTTCCCGAAATCGTGTCGGAAGGGCAGAGCTGGATCATCGGGGAGCCGTTCGTTGCCGTGTAGTTCGCGCCCTGGCTCTGGTTCGCTGCAAGATAGGGCATGACGGGCCAGCGCCATCGCATTCCGACCCACAGATAGGGGTCGTTCGTGTTGGGAAAAGACTCATCGTAATCCTGAGTATATTGAAGGAACGCGAGTCCAATCTGCTTCTGGTTGCTCGTGCAGGAGGCCTGCCTCGCCTTTTCGCGCGCCTGAGCAAATACCGGGAAGAGTATGGCCGCCAGAATGGCGATGATGGCGATCACGACCAGCAGCTCGATCAGTGTAAAGCCCTTGCGGGCGGTTGTGGACAGTCTCAAATAGGTCTCCAGTCTGCGGGTAGTAGGGCTCGCTACAGGGCCATCCCACCATCAACCTCGATGGAGGATCCCGTGAGGAACGAAGCCTCGTCGGAAACCAGGTACAGCGCGGCATAGGCGACATCATCGGGTTTGCCGATACGCCCGAGGGGCTGGCGCTGCTCGAACGCCTTCC